>JAUPUP010000124.1 GCA_030917485.1 Pseudomonadota bacterium | reverse complement strand
TGATTAGAAGTTAATACTAAATCATATCCGCCTTGATCACTAATCTCTTTTAGTATTGAATTAGTTTTATTCAAGACTGCAGCTGACGAAAAATCTTGAGTTCTTTGCGCATTCTGATGAAATGTTGCATATTTTTGCTGACACGCCATTTGATCCTTCTGATAAACCGCCTGTAATTTCTCTAACGCTGCCCGATCAGATGGAGACAATTTATCCATACTGGGGGCTTTTTTCATAATTGCCTGCATTTGATTTTGTTCACTTACTATATTGTTATTCATCGTTTGCAGCTCTTTCTGTCGTGGCGCAAATTTTGATTTTAACGCCTCTTGTATAGCAACAGCAGGTTTTGATGTGGTAAATATTTTACTCACATCCACATAGCCCAGCTTAAAATCGCTTGCAAATACTGAGTTAGTCAGCAATATAGCAATCACCAATATTTTTTGTTTCATATTAACTAATCCTATAGAAAAATTACATCCCAAAATGGGCTCTTTACAAACACTCTTTGTCTTGAGTATATATTTTTTGTGTCTTACATTATTTGTATTTCAAGTATTAAAAAATACTAAAATGATGTACCTAACATAAATTGAAATGGCTGTAAGTTATCATTTGGTTGATTAAACATCGGAATTGCATAAGTCAATTTGATTGGACCAAGAGGTGAAATCCACGTCAAGCCTAAACCATAACTGGCCCGAAACGACTGCTCTGGAGTCAAATCAAACGAGTTTCCGCCCCATAATGAACCCATATCATAAAACACAGACAACCGCACTACATGCGCTTCTTTTATACCTGGCATAGGAAATAATATATCATTAGTCCACACCACTTCATTGGTACCACCAAGTGTAGAACCGTCAGTATCTTTAGGCCCTATAGTACCAATGTAATAACCACGTATGGAATTAATACCACCTAAAAAATAGTTCTGGTAAAATGGCACCTGACTATCATTATAAGCATTGATTGTACCAAATTGCGCATTAGAACGCCATACGTAATTATCCGAACCTAAAGGAGTAAACCAAGTATTTTGCGAGGTAAATCTATAATATTGAACTCCAACAAACGGCAATGTTGCATCCGCAGTTTGATTATAAGTTGCTCCAGTAGTAGGCCATAAAGTACTATCCGTAGTATTTCTTATCCACCCTACAGAGACTGGTATTGCATTTACTGAACTACCAAATTGATCGGTAAATTGGATAAAACGCAAAGGAACATCATCACCACTTAAATTAATTTGATTATTTTCAAAACCTAAACTAAAATTAATTTTATCAAATTCAGAAACCGGCACTCCCATCCTCACCCTACTACCAATAGTTTGAGTAGAATATGGGCTAATTCCAGCTTGATCTGGTGAGTATACGTTATCATAGATATCATAACCTAAACTAGTACCGTTTGGTTTATAGTAAGGATCCGTAAAGGACAACGATAAACTTTGGTATAACGCACTAGTAGATGCACTTAAAGTAGCCGATTTACCCGAGCCAAATAAATTCGACTGCGAAATAGATCCATTAAGCAATAAGCCCTGCCCCTGCGCATAACCAATCCCAAAATTAATACTCCCGGTATTATTCTCATCTACCTTAACATTCATATCCACTTCATCGTTGACTCCAGCAACTGGAGCGGTAGCAACATCAGTATTTTTAAAATAACCAAGTAGATTTAACCTATCTTTAGAACGTTGAATAGCGCTTGCGTTATACAACGAATTTTCCGTTTGCCGCAATTCACGCCGAATCACAATATCACGAGTCTTGTCATTACCACTAATATTAATCTGCCTTATATATATCCTTTTTCCGGTATCCATAAAAAAAGTAAAGCCAACGCTTTTTTGCTTTTCATCAATCTCGGGAACTGGATTTACAGCAGCAAATGCATACCCATAATCGCCTAATTTAGTTTTAATTCCATCTACAGTCTTATTAACTAAAGCTTGATCAACTACTGTACCAGGTTTGATTAGAATTAATTTTTCTAATTCATTTTTCGATACATTTTTGGGATCTCCCGCTAGTTTTACACTTTTAATTTTGTATTGACTGCCTTCATTTAAATTAACTGTTATATATACCGACTTTTTGTCTGGAGTTAGTTGTACCTGAATCGAATTAATTTTAAAATTTATGTACCCTCTATTCAAATAATAGGATCTGATGGTCTCAATATCGCCAGATAATTTGTCACTTGAATACTGATTATCTTTATACCACCAACTCAGCAAATTACCAGTAGTCAACGCCATTTGGTTGACTAAAGCACTTTGCGAGAAAATCTTATTGCCGACAAATTGAATTGAAACTATTTTTGCAGCATCTCCCTCGTCAATAGCAATGCTGACTGACACTCGGTTTCGCTCTAGGGGTACCACAGTTGGCGTAATTGTAACTGAATATAATCCACGATTATAATATTCAGATTTAAGACTCAAAACCGCCTGATCTAAAACCCCTTGATCAAAAATTTTACCTTCAGCTAAGCCATTTTCTTTTAAGGACTTAACCAGCAAATCATGATCAAATAGTTTATCCCCAGAAATGCTTAACTCAGAAATCACAGGTCTTTCTTGCACATCAATTATTAAAATACTGCCTTGAGCTTCAACACGCACATCTTTAAAAAAACCTGTAGCGTATAAGCGGTCTATTATTTCATCGATTTTGTCATCAGTTACAGTGTCGCCAACCTTTACCGGCAAATAACTAAAAACAGTACCAATTTCAATCCTCTGCAACCCATTTACTCGAATATTTTTAATCACAGTTATTGCATAAGAATGGACATATAACATCATTATACACAACGCAAAAAATATTTGCCTAGACTTACCCATTACAATTTTTTACTCATACTCACTCAGATATTGTTTCATTTTTTGCATTGCTTTAACCTCAATTTGTCGAATACGTTCAGCTGAAACTCCATATTTCTTGGCAAGTTCATGCAATGTTGGCTGATTATCAGGATCTTCCAACCAGCGCGACTGAATAATATCTCGGCTTCGCTCATCTAATTCTTGCAGCGCCATCTCAATACCATCAGTATGTAATCTATCTTGCCCTTTTTTTTCAACCATTCGTTCCGGAGTGTGTTCTTCATCTTTTAACCAGTCAGACGGGGCAAACCCGTCGCTGTCATCAGGTAAAATACTCACATCGCCACCGGTTAGCCGCATATTCATATCTACCACATCATCACGGCTAACGTTTAACTCTTGTGCTATTCGTTTTGCCTCATCCTCAGATAAGCTTCCGACATCCTTACGCAATGAGCGCAAATTAAAAAATAACTTTCGTTGACTTTTAGTAGTAACAGTTTTTACAATTCGCCAATTTTTAATTACATATTCATTAATTTCGGCTTTTATCCAATGAATCGCAAAAGTAACCAAGCGAACATTACGCCTAGCATCAAAACGTTTTACCGCTTTCATCAATCCAATAGTCCCTTCCTGAATGATGTCAGCTAGCGGCAGTCCATAGCCAATATAACTCCTCGCAATAGATACAACTAAACGCAAATGAGACAAGACTAAATACCGTGCTGCCTCTACATCCTCAGCAACACGCCATTGTTCAGCCAACTCATATTCTTCTTTGTCAGTTAAAAGAGGTATATTATTAACAAACTGTATGTACGCTTCAAGGCTGCCACTTGATACAATCGGTAAATTAGCTGAAAAATTAATTGTTTCGTTCTTTTTTATATTATCCATGACTTAACTGTAACTCATAGCACCATAATAACAAAAAAGGCGTCACTTTTTTGTGACACCACATATACGTGCGCTGATAATCAACCTTCATTACGATCTAGTAAATGGCGTTTATGTAAAACCGCTGTCCAATCATCAGCATCATCGGGGGCCGCTTTTTTCTCAACAATTGGTTTCCAATTTTTATTTTTAGATAAAACAGCATTTAAATGAATAAAATCGCGCTGATCTTCTGGAACTTCATCTTCTGGATAAATAGCATTAACTGGGCATTCCGCTACACATAAAGTACAATCTATGCATTCATCAGGATCAATCACCAGAAAATTTGGACCCTCACGAAAACAATCCACTGGACACACATCAACACAATCAGTATACTTACAATTAATACACGATTCAGTAATTACATAAGCCATAATTATAATTTTTTCATGAAATCAGTCTATTTTCTTTCAACAGCCAAAGCCACACCCATACCGCCACCTATACACAAGGCTGCCAACCCTTTTTTAGCATCACGTCGCTGCATTTCATGCAATAATCCAACTAAAATCCGACAGCCAGATGCCCCGACAGGATGACCAATAGCTATTGCACCGCCATTTACATTGACTCTATTTATATCCCATCCCAACTCTCTATTTACAGCAACTGCCTGAGCAGCAAAAGCCTCATTAGCCTCAATCAAATCTAATTCATCTATTGACCAATTAGCACGCTGTAAGGTTTTCTTGGTGGCATATACTGGACCCATACCCATGAGTTCAGGTTCTAATCCAGCGGAAGCATAAGCCTTAATATAAGCCAATGGGATCAAGCCTAACTCACGAGCTTTCTCTTCACTCATCAACATAACAGCCGCAGCGCCATCATTAATACCTGAGGCATTACCTGCGGTTACAGTTCCTTCATCTTTTTTAAACGCAGGTCTTAACTTAGCTAAGGTATCATAAGCTACGCCTGATTTAATAAATTCATCCTTGGCGAAACTAATCGGCTCACCCTTTTTTTGTGGAATTAATACCGGCACTATTTCAGTAGTAAACTTACCTTCTGCCTGCGCCTTTTCAGCTTTGTTTTGGGAACTAACCGCAAATAGGTCTTGATCTTCTCTGCTTATATTATATTTCTTAGCCACATTTTCGGCTGTAATTCCCATATGATATTGATTATATACATCGGTCAAAGCGTCGTAAACCATTGAATCAACCAAGGTGGTATTACCCATCTTAAACCCATCACGACTTCCGGATAAAATATGCGGTGCAGCCGACATATTTTCCTGACCGCCAGCAATCACAACTTCAGCATCACCACACATAATAGCTTGTGCAGCTAAGTGCACTGCCTTAAGACCAGACCCACAGACTTGATTAATCGTCATTGCCGGAGTCTCTTTAGGCAAACCAGCTTTTAATGTTGCTTGCCGTGCCGGGTTTTGTCCAACTCCAGCAGTTAATATTTGCCCCATAATAACTTCAGATACTTGTTCTGGACTAACTTTAGTCTCATCTAATATAGCCTTAATTACAATACTGCCTAACTCTGCAGCAGAAATTTTAGATAAGCTCCCCATAAAACTACCAACAGCGGTTCTTTTAGCAGATACAATCACTACATTACGCATTAGAATTCCTCAATAAAAACATAAGTTTTATAACGCTTCAGCTTCAATAACCGACAAAGCTCGAGCCCTCACATATTCACCAGGCGCATCCATTAAAGGCACGTAAGTTTTGCTTCCCATGGTTTTAGCTGCCTTAATTTGACCGCCAGATAAATGCACTAACCAGTCAGAAAAATCCTTCCACCAGCTACCAGGAACCTCTTTAGCCTTATTAAACCAGTCTTGTGGATTATCTACCAGTTTTGGATTAACCCAATAATTCCGCTTATTACTGCTAACTGGATTCACTACTCCAGCCGTATGTCCAGATGCACCTAACACAAACCTTACATCACCTTTCAAATATTTAGTAGTCTTATATGCAGACTCCCAGGGAACAATATGATCTTTTTGCGCAGCAAATAAATAAGCTGGATAATCAAGCTGATTCAAATCCATAGTAACTCCATCAATTACTAATTTATTTTTTACTAAATCATTTTGAACATAAAAACAATTCAATAAAAATGAATGTACCAGAACAGGCAAATCAACCGCATCATTATTCCAAAATAAGATATCAAAAGGTCTAGGTTTTTTACCTAATAAATAATTATTAATCCAGTAATTCCAAATTAATTCATTAGCTCGCAACGCTGAAAACGTCTGGGAAATAATCCTCCCGGACATAATTCCACCACCATGTTTCTGCACATCTTTCAATTTCATTAAATCACGATCAAGAAAATACTTGATATCGCCTGGATCTTCATGATCTAGCATTACCGTCATGTGAGACATCGAATTTACCCAGTCTAAATTACGCGATTTTAGCAGCAGACACGCAGTGGTCAAAATAATTCCACCGATACAATAACCTAACGTATTGATTTTCTCTTCACCGCTAATTTCACGTACCACTTCAAGGGCTTTTATTACACCCAAATTGGCATACTCTTTCCATTGATAATTACGAATGCCTTTGTCAGCAGACTTCCACGAAATTAAGAAAACTGTATAACCTTGGTCAACCAGATATTTGACCATAGAATTACTTTGCTGTAGATCTAGAATATAGTATTTATTAATGCATGGGGGAATAATTAAAAGCGGAATTTTATGTACTTTTTCTGTAGCAGAAGCGTATTGAATTAACTCAATCAAATCATTTTTAAAAACAACTTTACCTGCAGTAATACATAAATTTCCACCAACCGCAAAATGCGACTCATCAGTCATGGCAATATACCCATTCTTGAGATCTTCAACCATGTTTTTCATGCCTTCAACCAGAGACATGCCACCAGTATCGACAACTGACTTAATCACTTCAGGATTAGTTAGAGCAAAATTAGTCGGTGATATAGCATCTAAATACTGCCGAATAAAAAATTTCATCCTTAGCTTGGTTTCTTCATCCATCTCAGACTGAGCCACAAACTCAACCAGATAATTAGACATATTCAAATAGCTTTGCTTTAAATAAGCAAAGAATGGGTTTTTTTCCCATTCCGGATCAGCAAATCTTTTATCAGAGGACTTTGCCACTTCTTTAGCTACATGATCATGTTCCAATTTGAAAAACGACTGCCATAATGCAATTTGTTCTTGATAGAAATTATGCTGTGAATCTAAATAATTTTTGGTATTATCAAAAAACTTTTGATACATATCCACAAATGCATAAGCATTCGGATCAATCGGCTTATGTTTTACGTGTCTTAATAAGCTGTTAAACCATGTCTGTCCGCTTTTAGCAAGATGCGAAAAAAACTCTTCGAAATTTTCAGTATGCTTAAACATAAATTCCACCCACAACAATTTCATGTGTTAATCTGGCAGCAACCGCCACATGGTAGCAGCAAAGTCACAAATACTGCGGTATTTTATCACCTTAGCCACAGCACTGTGGCGAAATTTTTCTATTACATCATGTGCTGACCACCATTAATCGCAATTTCAGACCCGGTCATAAATGCAGCATAGTCAGACGCTACATAGTCAACTAACGCTGCAATCTCTTCTGGGGAACCAAGTCGTCCAACCGGAATACCCGCAATAATTTTATTACGTATTTCCTCAGATACGGCCATTACCATATCGGTTGCAAGATACCCAGGAGCAATAGTATTTACGGTAATCCCCTTTCTGGCTACTTCTTGTGCTAGCGCCATAGTAAACCCGTGAACCCCAGCTTTAGCTGCCGAATAATTTACCTGTCCGAACTGCCCTTTTTGGCCATTAATCGACGAAATATTTATTATTCTACCAAACCCACTCTCTAACATATCGTCTAATACTTGCTTAGTCATATTAAACAAGCTGGTTAAATTAGTGTCAATAACTGCTTGCCAAGCTTCTTGAGACATTTTCTTTAACTGTCCATCACGAGTAATACCAGCATTGTTTACCAAAACATCCACACAACCAATATCTTGCTTGATTTTAGCAACCATTTCAGTACAGGATTCAAAATTTGCCACATCACACTTATAGGCATGAAATTTGAAACCCTCAGCTTGGGTTTTAGTCAAAAAACTTTTACATTTTTCTTCGTTGCCAGAGTAAGTAGTGACAACTATATGACCACTTTTAGCCAAAGTTTTACATATAGCAGTGCCTAGTCCGCCCATTCCGCCAGTAATTAAAGCAATTCGCGCCATAACTCTTACTCCTAAAAAAATAAAACACCGTACCATTAATTCCAGTTATAATCAAAACCTACACTTAATAAAAAGCTAGTGTGGAAAAATCCAATATAGTCTAAATACAGTATTCTAAATTAGTCAGGATTATTTTATGTCACTAATTATTGTGCATCGCTTACTTCAAAGTTTTATATTGCCTCCATTTAATGCAATATTAATCATGATTTTGGGCTTAATTATTGCAAGTTTACGTAAAAAAATCGGAGTAATTATTTTAGTTAGCGGTATAGTATTTTTATACATACAGTCAATACCAATAGTAGCTTATTTAATTAGTAAAAAATATGAACTTCCACCCTTAACTACACAAGAATTTGAATCAGCCCAAGCAATAGTAATATTAGGTGGCGGGGTAAATAAAAACGGACCAGAATATCCTTTGGGCGCCAACGTATCTCGAGCAACAGCTATCCGCCTCAACTACGCAACATTTTTAGCTAAACAAGACCCAAACAAGATAATTGTACCTACCGGAGGCTATACCGGCAACATTCGCGAAGCTGACTTAATGCGCCAATTATTAATAAATTTTTATAAAATAGACAACCCAATTGTTGTCGAAAATCAATCACGCAATACCGACGAAAATGCAAAATTTGTCGCCGCTATACTCATACCAATGCATATCAAAAATGTAATCTTAGTTACTCAAGCTTTCCACATGCGACGCTCAATCATGTTGTTTAAAAAATATGGGCTAAACCCTGTTGCTGGCTCTACCGATTATTACACTAATGACAATGCACTAAACCCAATACTAATGTTTGTACCAAATGCCGGATCGATGGAACAAATAGGCACAATATATCATGAAACTCTAGGATATTGGATATACAAATGATTGTTTATACTTATTTATTATTTAAAAAAATGCTGAATTAAGCCAGTAGCCACCAATAAACCCGCAACCCAGAACACAATCTTGTTTGTAGACTGCGCAATTTCTTTACGCACAACTTCAATTTCTTTTTGTAAGCGTAACTCCGATTCGCGTACATCTTGTTTAGTAGAAAAGCCTTTACTTAACAACTCTCCTTTTATTTCTTTTCGTTCATCTCTTATTTCTTCTTTTATCTCTTTACGAATCACATCAATGTTGCTGGCATAAACATACTCCAATTGCTCCATCTGCCGTGCTTGAAACTTAGCAACTTCATTAGGAACACCCAGCTTTTCAGCTTCTTCTATATAATCCAAAACATTAAAATGATTCATTGCCAATGTTGACATAAACTAATAACTCCTACACTTCAAACAGGCTCTAAGTAAACCTAAATTATTAATAACAATTATAAAACCCCAAAACTTACAAAACAAACATCTAAAAGCATGTTTGAAAACTTCCAATCTATTTAAAAAAATGCTGAATTAGGCCAGTAGCCACCAGCAAACCGGCAACCCATAAGACAACTTTATTCATAGACTGGGCAATTTCTTTACGCACCCCTTCAAGCTCTATTCCAATATCTTTACGCACAACTTCAATATCTTTACGCACAACTTCAATTTCTTTTTGTAAACGTAACTCTGATTCACGTACATCTTGTTTAGTAGAGAAGTCTTTACTTAACAACTCTTCTTTTATTTCTTTTCGTTCATCTCTTATTTCTTCTTTTATCTCTTTACGAATCACATCAATGTTGCTGGCATACACATGCTCCAACTGCCCCATTTGCCGCGCTTGAAACTTAGCAACCTCATTAGGAACACCCAACCTTTCGGCTTCTTCTACATAATCCAAAACATTAAAATGATTCATTGCCAATGTTGACATAATTTACCTCACACTCTTACTACTATCCATATTCTTGTAATATGCTATTGTAACATAAATAACGACTAAACCGTTATTATATACTCTTCGTCTTTGAAAGCTGGACTTTGTCATATTTTATAACTTGCTCCTCATGTACTAATTTGTACATGTCGTCGCAATTTATTGCAATATTCCTAGTCCAACATTCAAATACTTT
>JAUPUP010000123.1 GCA_030917485.1 Pseudomonadota bacterium | reverse complement strand
CAAGGTTTTTTATTAACAAATAATTATCCGGCTAATTTAATGGAACCAACTGGCTGCATAAACTAGTAGCACTCGGATTATACAACAAACATATCGGCTGTAAAAAGCTATTTGAAGTATATCCATTACCTTGAACTTCAAGTGCCCAAATCATAGTGCCTGCAGCGCCAAGACTAGCAGCAGTGGTAGCAAGATTGACTGCATTAGTCGGAGTTAATACATTGCCACCCCATGCCTCTGGAGGAACTTCAATACCTTGGTAAATCGGCCCACTATAGATTGCCTTATACGCCGATAATGCAGCAGATGGATCGTAACAAGCATATGAACTACAAGTAGTTCCCGTTGGAGTGTAAACTCCTGCATCATAAGACATTAGGAACAATTCATCTAGCTTGCTGCCTACATTCTTCAAAGGATTTACCCATATACCAGAATTAGCTCCAACCGGACCATATTTAACAATACCATTCTGAGTCGTTGGATAAGTCGGAGTTCCATATGCTCCTATAGACCAAACTGCAGCCGACAAAGTTAATCCTGGTCTAACCTTATCTAAAGCAGTCCTCAATCTTGATATATAACTTTCTAGCTGGACATCAGTTGGACACGAAATAGAAGTCGTGTTTAAATTTGAACAGTTGCCAGCGCTTGGCTCAAAATCAATATCTATTCCATCTAAATGTAAATCTTTAACTATATTAGCTAAATCAACTTCATGTAAGTTAGTAAAATTTTGATAAGTTGCACCACCAACGGATAAAAGCACTTTTTGCCCTTTGGAATGAGCTATAGCAATTGAAGATTCAACCAAGCTAAAACTGGGTGTAAAATCTAAACCAGTACCAGAAAAGCTGCCACTTGTGTATACAGCATCCGGCTTAGCAAACGCTATGGTAATAGTATTAACATACGCTGGTATATTCGCCAACGAATATGTAGAAGCCTCCCAAGTCGCTCTTGCAAGCCATGTTTCATAATAACCTACAATTTGACCAACTGGGGCTGGAGCCTGGGATACGCCTACACTAACAACTTTACCACTTGAGATAGTAGCTGATACTGGACTAACTGTCTTATACTTAGTAGGAACGCTGATATTAAACACTACGTTATCATTATTTAACATATTTAAGCTAGTTTGACCATTTGCAACGCTAAACACATTAAATTTATAGTTATAACTATCGGTAACAGTAACTGTTGCAGCATCATTGCCTTGTAATCCGGTAACACTCAATATAACTGGTACAATACCACTGCTTACTTTAGTAAAATTCACATTGCCTAAATTAGTGGCAGCACCAGCAGTAATAGTTGCAGCCTGTTTTAACGGTGAATAATATACACCAGTTTTAGCATCTGCCAAACCATAGCTAGTTAAATTATATGAACCAGCAGTTATATTATTAAAACTTGCTGCCTGACCAAAAGTGGTTGCATTGCTGCCTACGGTAGCATTACTTGAATTAACCAAATTTACCGTTATGCTATTACTACCGAGTGTAATACCACTTGGTTGAACTAGGGTATAATTAACATTTCCAGTTGAGATTGGCGTAACGCTAAACGTTGCTGTTGCCGATACTGGAGTGGTTCCAGCAACTACACTAATTGGCGCCGCGCTAAATGTTACTTGACTTGGTAACGATCCATTTGGCACCGTTAAGGTATAATTACCCGTATTGAGTCCAGTTACATTAACTTTAACAATTGTACCCGCATTACTATTTGTAATCGTAGTAACAGTCGATTGAAAAGCTCCATTTTGACCATTCAAAACCAAAGGAATATTACATGATGTACTACCAGTACAAACTGATTTCAATGATGTAGCATCAACACTCAACGCAATCGATCCTTGAGTTGTAGGAGCTGGTGAAACACAAGAACCAATACTAGTCCACGGTTGACCTGAGCCAGATGGCCCGCTTTTTGTTGCAGGATTATCTCCTTGCGTCCACCAGTTATTTCGGTACTCAATTCCACTATATACTACCACATACCCTGCGGTTGGGTACACTGTAGTTGAATTCCATGCCGCAATCCCCGGACAAGTACCGCCAGATTCTGGGGTTGGCGTCGGGGTAGGCGTAGGCGTTGGACTCGGAGAATTACCAATATTAAAGGTTATTGTGCCAAGTGACTGTCCACTAGGGTTATACCCATAAGATATCGTGGCAGTTGATTTGGAGTTAATTACTCCATTATCCGCAGTATTTACCGTAAGTAATAAGCTAGTCTTACCGTTTACTGTAGTAGAATTGGCTACAGTCATTGTGGTTGCTGCCCAGTACACTGGAGCTGGATATACAAACCCGGTTTGACTATTAAAAGAAAATGACTTAGCGGTTAATGATGAATTTGCCGCTGCCATACTAATCTGTAATCCATTAACTGATGCCGTAGTAGAACAACTGTTAGTAATCACAAAAGAACCACTCACCCACGACGCAGTGTTTTGGGTAGTTGATGCAGATGTAACCGTTAAACATGAATTACCGGTAGCCGCAGCTACTGTTGGAGTAGATAGCTGTGCCTGCCCAGAAAAATCTACTGAGGGAGAAGTAGAAACAGCAGCAGCCGCAGAAGTCGCAGTACCACCACTGCTGCCTCCACCGCCATTACAAGCTGACACACCAAGGACTATCAGTGGTATAAGCAGCAATTTTTTGATTTTCATCCAATTTAATCGAATATTCTGATGAGTTTTCATGTAACCATCCCCTTTGCTAAAAGTCCACAAACCGTACATAAAATAATTTGATTTTGTAAAGTTATTGTATCATTCATAAGGTGGTGTGGCAGTATCCGTTTTGGATACCCAACTGATACACTCGTATATACTATTCGTAATTGGTTTATTTGCGCAGCTAAAGTTGAACTTTTTTGATACTCGAAGTATTTCAATCTTGAACTGTGTCATGTATTAAACGGTATAAAAACTTGTGCTATGCAATAGAGTAATATATAACTGACAATGAATTTTAACGTATAATCAGCATTTGGGGAATAAATACATAACTTAATATAGCGGTACACAAACATTATGCAAATTATTTTTATCGGTGGCGGTAATATGGCTGAGGCGATATTCTCCAGATTAGAAAATGGATCACATGATGTAAAATTAAACATAGTTGTGATTCAGCATAATTTAGACAAACGAACCAGATTATCAGCTCAATATCCAAATATTCGTTTTTTGCCAAGCCTTAATTTCACGCCAACTGCAGATGATATAATAATCTTGGCCGTAAAACCGCAAGATGCTAAAAATACCTGCCTAAGCCTGCCTAAAATTAGTGGTACTATTGTGTCAGTGATGGCAGGAGTCAACACAAATACCCTGTCCCGCTGGTTAAACTCTAATAAAATAACGCGTGTCATGCCCAATACAGCAGCAAAATTAGGACTATCCGTAAATGGCATATTTTATTTGCCTAAAGTTCCGCTAAAATATAGACAAATAATTGAATCTGTTATGTCATATATCGGCAAAAATCATATCGTCAATGATGAAGACAGTATCAATAAAATTACTGCCATAGCCTCCAGTTCACCTGCATACGTTTTCTATTTTATTGAAGCCTTAATTGACTCTGCTGTAAACAAATTTGGTTTTTCGGATGCAGATGCCCATGACATTACTCTACAGGTATTAAAGAGCAGTATCGCAATGATAGAGGGTGAGGTATGTACACCAATTAAACAACTTAGAGCTAATATCAGCTCAAAAAAAGGCACTACTGAACAAGCAATACATGTTTTCGAAAAAGCTAATTTGAAACAAATAGTTCTAGATGCACAAACCGCTTGTTACGACCGTGCAAAAGAACTGGCCAGAATTATAGATACGGAATAAATTCTTATACAAGCATGGATAGCAACAGCCGCAATGCAATAACAGTGTATTTGATAAATAATAAACAAAATAAACAACTTTAGTAAGACGGGTAGGTGTCACATGAATCATGAACATACAATTCCAGTTGATTTTCATTGCCATTCAACCAACTCTGATGGAACACTATCAGTAAAAACCCTGCTTGACACTGCCAAGGCTAACGGCGGCAAATATCTGGCTATTACAGACCATGATAATATTGACGGCGTGAATGAAGCAAAAGCATATGCTCAAGAAATAGATTTAACTTTACTTGGTGGAGTTGAAATATCAGTAACATGGGAAAATAACAGCTTGGTACACATACTTGGCTTAAATGTAGACGAAACTAATCCTGGTTTAATAGCAAACCTAAATAAATTAAGCAATGTTCGCATAGAACGCGGTCAAAAAATTGCATATAAATTAGCTAAAATTGGCATAAAAAACGCTTATGAAGGCGCGCTAAAATACTGTGCTAATGAAAAGTCGTTAAGCAGAACCCATTTTAATCGATTTTTGGTTGAGCATGGTTATGCAAAACCTGGAAAAGCCTTTGATAAATACTTGGCGCCCGGTAAACCAGCTTTTGTAATGCAGCAATGGGCAAGTTTGGGTAACGCTATAGAATGGATCACTCAAAGTGGTGGCACTGCCGTTATCGCTCATCCATGTCGCTATAGCTTTACCCGAACAAAATTATTGCGTTTTATTGATCAGTTTAAACAACTGGGTGGAAGAGGAATTGAGGTAATTAGCTCAGCACATGCGATTAATGACGTGCAAAATATTGCAAAAGTCGCTCGAGATCATGAGTTATTAGCCAGCGTAGGTAGTGATTTCCATACGCTTGAAACTGGATATCGGACTATCAAAGTTGGAGTAAACTATAAATTACCCGAAATATGTCAACCAATTTTCCCAAGCTTTGGCATTAATTTACCGCATTAATTTTTTTAAATTTTATTTGTTTTTTGAATATACTCAAAGTATTTGAATGTTGGACTAGGAATATTGCGATAAATTGCGACGACATGTACAAACGAGTACATGAGGAGCAATTTATAAAATATGACAAAGTCCAGCTTTCAAAGACGAAGAGTATATACTTAGTTGATAAGAATAGGATACAATTTGGCTAAGCACCCCCCACTAACCTTAAGTAAAGGATTAAAAACTCACCATATTCTTATGCTGGCAATAGGAAGTGCAGTTGGTTCCGGACTGTTTTTTGGTTCTGGAATATCGATTAAATTAACCGGACCATCAATATTATTGGCTTATGCTATTGGTGGAGTTATTATGTATATCGTACTTCGTGCATTAGGAGAGATGACTGTTCATGAGCCAAACGTTGGATCTTTTAGTCATTACGCTTATAAATATGCAGGAGCTTTCGCCGGGTTTATTTCAGGTTGGAACTATTGGTTTCTTTATATAATAGTAGGTATGCTTGAATTAACTGCATGCACTATGTTTTTTGATTATTGGTATCCATCTGTAGCACATTGGATTGTTGCATCAATAATTTTAAGTTTTTTTACTTTAATAAATTTACTTAAAGTAAAATTTTTTGGCGAATTTGAGTTTTGGTTTGCCAGCATTAAAGTTGCCACTATAATTTTTATGATTATTTTTGGAGCGTACATTGTCCTATTTACTAAACAGCCTGGCAGCGGTATACAAAATTTATGGAAGTATGGCGGGTTTTTTACTTGTGGAATACAAGGGTTCTTATTTTCTTTTGTAGTAGTTATCTTCTCATTTGGTGGCACTGAATTAGTCAGCATTACAGCTGGTGAAACGCAAAATCCACAAAAAGCAATCCCACTCGCAATTAACGGTATCATCGTTCGTATAATTATATTCTACTTAACTACCTTAATGATTGTAATTTGCTTACATCCTTGGAATAAAATCAGCGAAAATATTAGCCCATTTGTGGATGTATTCAATAAAATTGGCATTCCCAAAGTTGCATTGCTTATGAATATCGTTGCAATTACTGCCGCGCTATCTTCTTTTAATGCTAATATCTATGCCACAGGACGAATGCTGTACAATCTCGGCAGTCAAGGCAATGCACCTAAAATATGTACTAAACTTAATAATAACGGTGTGCCTTATATGGCTACGCTTATTTCTTTGGCTATGATTTTTTTGGTAATTATATTAAATTATATTTATTCAAAGCATCTATTTAATATTTTACTAGCAATTGCTACCATTGCAGCAATATTAAATTGGATTACAATTTTACTAACTCAATTAATTTTTCGGAAAAAAGTAAAAATCTCTACAATAAAATATAGAATGCCTTTACATCCGTTTGGCTCAATAGTTGCCATAATATTTTTTATCATAATTATCATTACCATGTCATATATGGACAATATGCGCTTAGCCGTTTATATTGCCCCAGTTTGGCTATTTTTTTTAACCTCAGGTTATTTAATCAAGCGCTGCCTAGAAAAATAAAAACAGTTTCATATTAAAGATATTTGTTCTATGAACAATAGCTCTCAAAATAGAAATGGAGACAAAATAAGATTATGCATAATAATAAATTAGAACATAAATTAAAAAACCGCCATTTACAGATGATTGCTTTAGGCGGAGTAATAGGCACTGGATTATTTTTTGGGTCAGGTAAATCAATACACTTAACCGGACCATCAATTATACTTTCCTATCTATTAGGAGGCATAGTAATCTATATTATTTTAAGAGCGTTGGGCGAAATGACTGTTCATGAACCATGTTCTGGCTCATTTAGTCAATACGCTCATACTTATATTGGCAATTGTGCCGGGTTTATTTCTGGTTGGAGCGCATGGTTTCAGTACACTATAGTGTGCATGGCAGAATTAACTGCCGTCACAGTATTTTTTGACTATTTTATTCCAGGTATCCCACACTGGATATTATGTACCTTTATTTTGTTATTTTTTGCTGGAATTAATCTAATAAATATAAAAATATTTGGCGAGTTTGAATTTTGGTTTGCTGGAATTAAAGTTGTCGTTATTGTGCTAATGTTAGCTTTCTCAGCTTATTTAATATTATACCGACACGGAATTAATCCAGATATAAATCAATATACTCATCCAAATTTATTATTTGCTGGCGGTTACAAGGGATTTGCCATCTCTTTTGTGATTGTAGTTTTTTCCTTTGGCGGCAGCGAATTTGTTAGTATAGCTGCGGGCGAAGCAGAAAACCCGCAGAAAAATGTACCAACCGCCATCAATGGGGTTATAATCCGCATCTTATTGTTTTATATTTTAACGATGTTGGCAATTATTTTATTATACCCTTATCAAAAACTATCAGCTAATATTAGTCCATTTGTAGATGTCTTCAGAAAAATAGGCTTTACAACTGCTGCTGGAATAATGAACGCAGTTGCCATTACCGCTGCCCTGTCTTCATTTAATAGTTGTTTATACGCTGGATCAAGAATGCTGTTTAGTTTGTCCCAAAATGGATTTGCTTCAAAACATTTATCGAGCATTAAAAATAATAACTCTATCCCAAGAAAAGCTATTTTATTCACTGCTGCCGCGGTTTCTCTGGTCATTCTTATTAATTATATATTTCCTGAAAACGCTATCATGTATCTATTGACCGCCACCACAGGCTCCATTCTTATTGTATGGATGATGATATTAGTTACCCAAATGACATTTAGAAAAACTATGATAACTCGTAGTATTAAATTGAAATATAAATTAATCTTATTTCCATATTCCAACATTTTTGCAATGTTAATGCTGATTATTGTTATGGTCATAATGACACAAATGGATGATATGCGCATCAGCGTTATGGTTGCACCAATGTGGCTTTTTGCTTTAGTTGTATTCTACATTCTCAACAAAAAATTTAATAATACCAATATAAGCAATAAACATGAACTATGAATAAAGCTGTTAATTTAGTTATCCAGAAAGTAGCTAATCAGCTTGATTCTTTAACTAGCGCTTCCACCAGACCATCAACTACAGCCAGCATTAGCGCAACTAATGATATTGACGCCATAAAAGTTTGGTTAGCTGAATTTGAAGCAAGCCCTAATACATTTACCTCATACAAGCAGTGTGCGGAACGGTTTATGATGTGGTCTATTGGTTGTGGTTTGGCCTTATCCAACATAAAACGTGAACATATTCAAGATTATCAAATTTTTTTAGCCAACCCACACCCTCATGAATTATGGTGCGGACCTGCGGTTGCTAGAAAAAATCCCAAGTGGAAACCTTTTGTAAAAGGTTTATCTAATTCTAGTATCAAGTTAAATTTGCAAATATTAACTACTATGTATGAATATCTAGTACAAAGTAATTACTTAGCCAACAACCCATTCAAATTAATTAAACGCAAATCAGCCCGTTTAAGCCAAATTAATAAGGGCATTGAACGCTACCTCACCCATAAGGAATGGAATTATATAACTGAATATTTAGAAAAAATGCCAAAAAAGAGCGCCAAAGAACAACCCACTTATCAACGCACTAAATGGATTTTTAGCCTGTTGTATTTGTCTGGATGTCGAAGAAGTGAAATTACTAATGCTAAAATGAGTGATTTTATCCATAAACATGATCAATGGTGGTTAAAGGTAGTCGGCAAGGGCAATAAATATGGTGAGGTTCCAGTACCTAGCGCCTTGCTTATTGCATTAATTGAATATCGTAAATCATTAAAATTGCCAGATTTTCCAAGTTCAATAGAAACTGATATAGCTTTAATCAATAACATTAAATACACGAAAGGAAAACTACGGGCTATTAGTGATTCAATGCTGTATAAAATTATAAAAAAAACCTGTCATCAAATAGCCGACGCAGTAAAATTAGTTGACCCATCTGCCGCATATGTTATACAAAAAGTCTCTACACATTGGCTAAGGCACACTTCTGCTACCCACCAAGTTGATGCAGGGATTGATATTAGGATTGTTAAAGAAAATTTACGCCACAGTATGCTAGAAACTACGATGCGTTACCAGCATACCGAAGAAGATGCCCGCTATAGGGAAACGGTAGACAAATTTGGAGTTAAATAAACGTTACTACTAAATCAGAAAATTTTTTAGGACGCCATTTGCGTGCCAAAACTGCAGTAACCGCTGAGTAGTAACAAATAAACTATAATTATGCTTTTGACTGCTAGCGCATCAACTCTTCATAATTTGCTGCAACACTTTTTACTGTTGCTTTATCTAAAATTTGGGCAATGACTTTATTTTCCATTGCAATTGCACGAGCATTGTTTAGCCTATCCTGATCCTGATAATACCATGCAACATATTCAGTTGGATCATCATACATTGAAGCCATTTCTAAAACGACAGATTTTACCTCTTCATCGTTTACCTTGATTTCATTTTGCTTAATAAATTCCTGAACTAACAATCGAGTAGTTACCATAAGCTTAGCATCTTGCTTAAACATATCATGAGTTAACTTTATTTGATCTTCTGGGTAACCCTGACGCTTCATATTTTCTTTTGTCCTGTCCATCATATGATGAATTTCATCGTGCACTAACTGATGCGGAGCCTCTAATGGATTAGATTTATTTAACGCAGCTAACACATTTTCTCTAGTTTTACCATGTAGCCGCTTTTTGATTTCATTAGCTAAGTTAGTTTTTATTTCTTGCTTTAACGCATCCTCAGTACCTTCATCAACACCAATAGACTTGATAAACTCTTCATTAAGTTCAGGTAATTGTATAACCTCTAAATCTTTAACAGTGATTTTAAACACTGCCTTTTTACCGCTTAATTCTTTAGCATGGTAATCTTCGGGGAACGTTACATCAACCGTCACAGTTTCACCAACCTTATGCCCTAAAATTCCAGCCTCAAATTCAGGCAGCATCCTTTTTTGCCCTAAGGTAAATTTATAATCTTGAGCTTTTCCGCCAGCAAATTCAACACCATCAACCGTACCCACAAAGTCAATAGTAACTTTGTCTTCATTTTCAGCGATTTTTTCATGATTGGCTAAATATGAAGCTCTTTGTTTTCTGAGGCTTAAAAGCGTATGCTCTACATCGGCATCACTGAGTGTATAGTCTGGCTTTTCAATCTCAACAGTCGATAAGTCATTTAATTTGACTTCTGGCATAATCTCAAAAGTTGCACTAAATAAAAATTCATCACCTTCACTGCTTGCCAAATCAAATTTTGGATAACCAGCAAGATCTAACTTGTATTCTTCTACCAATTCAACAAATTTCTTATTGATATGCTTATTTAAGGACTCTTCATAAGCACTACCGCCATACATTTGTTTTACTATATTGGTCGGCACTTTTCCAGGTCTAAACCCCTGTATTTTAGCTGTTTTAGCATATTTTTTTAATTCATCATTTACAGAACTATCTACATCAGATTTTTTGATACTAAATATTATTTTTCTTTCTAGACCTTGTAACACTTCAATTGACATTACATTTTTCCTTAAAACGAACATAAACAAGTCACAGATTATATCATATTAACGTCTAATTCACATGCTAAATTAACACAAAATAGAGTGTAATTCGTGGTAAATTCATCTTTATACCGGCATACAAGAAACTTGGTGTAGACAACAGTTTAGACTATCAAGCAATTGTTGCAACATATTACCAAATTGGTCTCTACTTTTAGCATTAACATTTAAATTTTCTAGTAGGTCACTTTGAATATCCAAATCACGCTTTACATTTGTCATTAATTTGTTTATTGTTTCTACTTGTTGAAAAACTCGTCCTGACATCAAATCAAGTAAATTGGATCTCATGTTTTCTATAAATAGTCTATAACATTCAATATCATCAACATTGCTTAACTCATTAATATCTCTTAAGGTTTCATAAGATTCATCACAAAGTTGACGTGCTTTCTTAATATCATCAATATTGCTTAACTCATTAATATTTCTTAAGGTTTCATAAGATTCATCACAAAGTTGACGTGCTTTCTTAATATCATCAACATTGCTTAACTCATTAATATTTCTTAAGGTTTCATAAGATTTATCATAAAGTTGACGTGCTTTCTTAAACTTATCGCATCCAATTTTGTAGCTCTGTTTTAGACTTTCCACCAAAGTAGATACTTCTTTTATGCGCTCAGCACTTTTTTCATCACCTTTTTTTTTATTTTCCAAAGCTATTTTTACAGTTTTCTTAATTAAATCATCCTGGAAGCCTATATAAGGCCTTATCATACTATATATCACTCGTGATTTTTCCAAGTAATTTTTAACCAATTCAACATCTACAAACAGTTTACCGCTCTCTTCAACGATTGCCGTACTGTAAAATTTAATAATTCGACTACAACAAATGGATATTACTCTATCAGATCTGCCAGTATTTTTATATTGATAAACATCTCGAATAATTTCTTCTAAAAAAACCTCATTATTTTTTACATCTTGATCCGTTACATGCTGGTGCGTATTTCCACAAGCAGTAATAAATTGATCTAAGCACAATTCAAACTTATCAAGATTAATTTTATTTTCTGAAACTTTTTCAGCCGCTATTTTTAAATAGTTTTTTGCAAATTTTAAATCGCTCCGAGATAACCGACCAACATTATGGGTTTTATTCTCAAAATTATTTGCATTAACGCTACCATTACTTGCTAAAAATTTTAAAAATGAAATTAGCCCTTCTAATTTATCCTGAGTTTTTCCATTTGTCTGGATAAAACCACATCTAACAATACCCTTAAGTACAAGAGCAACGTTGCAATTAATAAAATGCGCATCCTGTTGAAATTTACCTTGCTTTTTTACATGCACCAGTTGTTCTTGTGATTCCACAATACTTGAATCTGATAAGTTAGTAATTTGCTTAAATAAATCACCAGTTATTTCCAAATCCTCAAGACACTTTTTACCTTCTAAAAAT
>JAUPUP010000122.1 GCA_030917485.1 Pseudomonadota bacterium | reverse complement strand
CTTGATTATGTGTGTCATATTGATTTTTTTGAATATTTCATCCCAATTCTTGAACATGAGCTAGGACAGACCGCTTCTTTGGCTGAGGGAATGTCACATGGCATTCATGATGAAGCTAAATATTACAAACGAATTGATGCGATTGATTTTTCTCTATACAATGATGATGGAGTGAGCGTTAAAAATTATGAGCAAGCCGATGTAATTTTAGTTGGCGTATCAAGAGTTAGCAAGACTCCAACTTGCTTGTATCTTGCGGTTAACTATGGAATAAAAGCAGCCAATTACCCATTTGCTGAATTAGACCTAAAAAATGATAAATTACCCAGAACATTGGTACCATATCACCATAAACTTTTTGGTCTTACTATTGACGCAGAGCGACTGCACCATATTAGAAGCAACCGGCTACCTAATAGTCAATACGCAGAATTGAATACCTGTAGGATAGAAATAGCTGCTGCAGAACGAATACTTAACCGTTACGACATTCCTTATTTAAACGTCAGCAAAAAATCAATCGAAGAAATATCAGTGGCAATAATTCAAAGAATTAAATTAAATCACTAAATTGGTAGAATTTAGTTGAAATAGTTTTACTGTTAATGGTAGAATACGTGCTTATCTGCACTAAGTTGCAGATTTTATTTATCATAATGTCGCACATCTGTGGTTAAGGGGTGTAGTTAGTTTTTGCTGAAGTGAATATCAATCAATTCAACATCTGATTATCTAAATCCACAGGTGGATGGTTTAACCCTTTTTTTATGGAAAAGTTATGTCAACAACAAATAAAAGTATGTTAGAAACAATGTTAGAGGCTGGTGTTCATTTTGGGCATCAAACTAAATTTTGGAATCCAGGAATGAAGCCTTACATTTTTGGAGCACGAAGCAAAATACATATTATCAATTTAGATAAAACTGTGGCGCTGTTTCAGGAAGCACTAAAATTTACTCAACAAGTTGTCAAAAATAAAGGCAGTGTGTTATTTGTTGGCACAAGAAGTCAAGCTGGAGAAATTATTGCCGAAGAGGCTATAAGAGCTGGTATGCCATATGTAAATCAACGTTGGTTAGGCGGAATGCTTACTAATTTTGAGACAGTTAAAAAGTCAATAAAAAAACTTGAGATTAAACAAGGACTATTAGACAAATCTGGAGAAAACGGACTATCTAAAAAAGAATTATTAGACCTATCACGTGAAATCAATAAATTACAATCAAGTATAGGTGGTATTGTTGAAATGAAATCATTACCATCGGCACTGTTTGTTATTGATACAGGTTGTCACGATATTGCCATTAAAGAGGCTAAAAAACTTGGTATTCCAGTTATCGGTATAGTTGATACTAATAACGATCCTTCAGCAATTGATTATGTTGTACCTGGTAATGATGACTCAGCTAAAGCGATTAGACTATATGCTTCAACTGTTGCTGATGCTATTATTAAAGCAAAAGACACCATTATAACTAATTTGGTAGCAGAATCAAAGCTTGAAATGGTTGAAGATAACTCAGAATCTAGACAGAAAACTGTTCGTAGAGTAAAAAATGCTAAATCTAATGAAATAGAAGATTCAAGCAGTGTTAGAGATAACGATCAAAAGAATGATGACTATCAAAATAGTGGTCAAAAAAATGATGATAATCAAAAGAGCGATGCTAATCAAACAGAAGAAACAGGGAGCTAAATAAATGTCAAATATTACTGCCGCAATGGTTGGGCAATTGAGAGAAATCACCGGTTTAGGCATGATGGAGTGTAAAAAAGCTCTAGTTGAAACTAACGGCGACATAAAAAAAGCAGAAGAAGTGTTACGCATTAAAAGTGGTGCTAAGGCTGGCAAAGTAGCCGGTAGAACTGCAGCTGAAGGGGTAGTTGCTTATTACACTAGTTCTGACGGTAAGAGTGGGGCATTGGTTGAAGTAAATAGTGAAACTGATTTTGTGGCTAAGGATTCAAGTTTTATTGCATTTGCTGATGATGTAGCTAAGACAATAGTTAATAGCAAAGCAAAAACATTAGAGCAGCTATCAAACGCTAAATTAGATTCTGGTAAGACTGTAGAAGAAGCAAGAAAAGATTTAATCGCTAAATTAGGTGAAAATATCTCTATTCGTAGATTTGCTGAATTTACCACTAGTGGCATGTTGGCTACTTACCTTCATGGTAAAAAGATTGGAGTTTTATTAGATATGGCTAGCGGAGATGCTGAGCTCGGTAAGGATATTGCAATGCATATTGCAGCCAGCAAACCGATTTGCGTGTCTAAAGAAAATGTTCCTGCCGAGAAAATTGAAGCTGAGCGTAGTATTTATGAGCAACAAGCAGCCGGATCTGGCAAGCCAGCTGAGATTGTAGCGAAAATGGTTGAGGGACGAGTAAACAAATATTTGGCTGAGATTACTCTGCTTGGACAAGCTTTTGTAAAAAACCCTGAATTGAGTGTAGAAAAACTATTAGCAAGTAAGCAAGCTAAAATAAACTCTTTTGCTATGTTTGTAGTTGGTGAAGGAATTGAAAAAAAAGAAGTTGACTTTGCCGCTGAAGTAGCTGCTGCCTCAGTTATTAGCAAGTAAATCTTTAAGATATAGTTATAGTAGTAACAATTACAAGGTTTAAATAGCTGGCAAATTAAAAGCCTTAATCATATATTGGTTAAGGCTTTTTAATTTGTGGTAAAATTCTATGTACACTATGCGTAATTGCTCTTTAGTACCTGACAAAACTCAGTATAACTAATTAAAATTTAATAGGAATATAAAATATGGCGGACGCAACAGGATTTGTTGATACCAAAATAGAAAATATAGAATCAACAATTACAGAACCAGTAATTAAATTTACAGATAATGCAGTAAAAAAAGTAAAAGAACTAATTGAGGAAGAAGACAATCAAGATCTGAAACTTCGTGTTTTTGTAAGCGGAGGCGGATGTTCTGGATTTCAGTATGGATTTTCTTTTGATGAGATAGTTAACGATGACGATTTTGTGTTTGATATAGATGGAGTAAAATTTTTAGTTGACAGTATATCTTATCAATACCTAATTGGCGCTGAAATTGATTATGTAGATTCATTGGAAGGTTCTCAATTTACCATTAAGAATCCTCAGGCAAAAACCACATGCGGGTGCGGTTCTTCATTCTCAGTGTAATTAAGTTGAGGTTGATTGATGATCAAATTACTTGGATGTATTAGTTGTATTTGCGGGGTATGTTGCATACCGGTGGCGAATTCTTTGCAATTATCCGATTTTATCCCGGGTTATTTATCACCAACCAAAGAAAGTTATGAATCTGGTAATGTTAAAGTTAAACCATTGGTTGAATCAAAGCGGAATAGCAGCACAACTAAAAGCTGGTACTGCAATCGTAATCATGATAGTGCAAACAATGTGTTTTGTGATAGAACTGACAATGAAGTTGTGCACTCGTTAAGCTATGATGAAAGCAGTATTTCTGGTGACAGAACAAAAATTGTAGATAATGCAGTAACTGATTATTCTAATAGCAGTGCTTATGGAAATAACAATTTTTATATGAATCAAAATAATTACGTCAATCCAAATACATCATCCAATCAAAACACCATGCTAGACAAGGGAGTTAAAAACACTCTACAGAAATCTCAGGGTGGGTTATATGTGCCAATCCAACCTGGCAAGGATGTGAATATGAATGTTAATCAACAACAAATACAATTTAATATTAAGTATTGAATAATTAAAAAACATGACAAAGTTCAACATTGAAAGACCAAGAGTATAATGATTTATGCAGCATTTATATTGTCTTATTGTCTAGGATCATTATCCTTTGCAATAATTATTAGTAAATTCATGAAAATGAAAGACCCACGTACCTACGGATCTAAAAATGCAGGTGCAACTAATGTTATGCGCAGCGGAAATAAAAAAGCTGCGATATTAACTCTGTTGGGTGATATGATAAAAGGTTTTATTGTAGTTTTTATTGCCAAATATTATTTTGATGGTGTAACAAAATCCGGATCCAGTATTGTTGCCATATGCGGAATTTTAGTGGTTTTTGGTCATATATATCCTATATTTTTTAGGTTTAAGGGTGGTAAAGGGGTTGCCACTACAATTGGAGTCATGCTCGGGTTTAATTTTTATCTGGCGGCATTAATTGTTGTAACTTGGTTTATAGTATTCAAGTTTTCTAAAACATCTTCGTTGTCTGCATTAATTGCAGCAGCATCTGCTCCACTTTACGCATATTTATTAATGGGTAATAACTCCTATTTTGGGGCAACTTTAATTATTGCTTTTTTCGTCTTATATAATCACAAACAAAACATTATTCGAATATTTAATGGACAAGAGCATACGTTTAATAAGTCATGAATGTAAAATACCTAAGTTTAAATAAGTTTGCTTAAATAAGTTTAAATAACATTAAATATGCTTTTAAATAATCAGAAATGGTGACGGCGTTTATGTAACGTACTCAGAAATATTAATAACCGATTTATTATAATGAATGCGATTAACTATGAAACAGGATAAAAACGTAATACTTTTGATTAATCTAGGCTCACCAGACTCCCTAGAGGTATCTTCTATACGGGAATTTTTGCGACGGTTTTTAAGTGATCGGCGCGTAGTAAATTTGCCTAAAATTTTATGGTATCCAATTTTATATGGGTTTATTCTATCCATGCGTCCGCAACGCCTATTATCTAAATATAAATGTGTTTGGATGGATGATGGTTCTCCATTAATCCATTACACTAGATTACAGGCTGAAAAATTAAATCGACTTTTAAGTACGCATGATGATTCTGTAATTGTCAAATATGCATTTTCTTATTCAACACCTCAGATTAATATTGTATTGGATGCGTTACACCGAGAGTATACAGTTAAAAAACTTACAGTTATTCCACTTTATCCGCAATTTTCTTCAACAACTACTATGGCGGTTTTTGATAGCATTACTAAATTTTATACTAATAAACTTTATTTGCCACAATTATTATACATTAGCTCTTTCTGCCATAATCAAGCATATATTAAAGCTCTAGCAAAATCCATACTAAACTCATGGCAGAACAATGGACGACATGAAAAGTTGGTATTTAGCTATCATGGATTGCCCACAAAGCTTATTCAGGATGGTGATGCTTATTTTGATCAATGCGCGGCTACAACCATGGGTGTTGTTAATGAATTGGGGATTTCTTCAGATGAGTATATAATGGCATTTCAATCTAAATTTGGTAACCAGAAATGGCTGCTCCCCGCGACTAATTCTGTGCTACTTGATTTGGCTAAGCAGGGGATTAAATCTGTAGATATAATTTGTCCGGGCTTTGTTAGCGAATGTTTAGAAACTCTAGAGGAAATAGCGATTGCTTTACAGGAAAATTATATTCATGCCGGTGGCGAAGTTTATAATTATATACCGTGCCTGAATGATGATGACAATTTTATTCAGGTTTTGCGAGAATTAAGTGAAAAATAAAAACTTTATAGAAGGAATTTTTTATGTGCGGAATAGTCGGCGGTATTAGTCACAGAAACGTAGTTCCAATAATTTTAGAAGGACTTTCTAAGTTAGAATATCGTGGCTATGATTCAGTTGGTTTAGCTATTATTGATGCCAATGGCAATCTAGCTCGTGAACGTATAACTGGAAGAGTGCGTTCATTAACACAGCTATGCCTGGCAAATTCATTTAGTGGTAAAATTGGAATAGGGCATACTAGATGGGCAACTCATGGCGAAGTAACTCAAAATAATGCTCATCCACATTTTTCTAATGATACAATTGCTGTAGTGCATAATGGAATAATTGAAAACTATTCATCATTACATGATGAATTAGTTTATGCGGGATATAATTTTGAATCTGAAACTGATACTGAAGTTATTGTACATTTAATTCATTCATTTTATATCAAAACAGCTAATTTATTAACTGCGGTAAAGCAAGCTATTAGCCGTTTAATCGGCGCTTATGCCATTGCTGTTGTATGTAGCGATAATCCACAACAATTAGTTTGTGCTCGATATGGTTCTCCATTGATACTTGGTGTTGGAGTTAATGAAATGTTTTTTGCCTCCGATATTTCTGCTATATTAGCAGTTACGCAAAAAATAGTTTATTTAGAAGATGGTGATGTTGCCAGCATTAATTCAACTGATTATACCGTTTGGGATAGCAATAATCAAGAAGTCACACGAGTTGTTAGTATTAGTGAATTATCGCAAAATCATGCCGAATTAGGACAGTACAATCATTACATGCAAAAAGAAATTTTTGAGCAGCCCAAAGCGCTAGCTGAGACGTTGCAGAGCCTTGGTACAAGTTTTGATGCGAGCAAATTTGGTGCAGAAGCAGAAGAGGTCTTTGCGCATATTGACCAGGTAAAAATCATTGCGTGCGGTACTAGCCTAAATGCCGGATATGTTGCTAAATATTGGATTGAGGAATTTGCGCATCTAGACTGTAGTATAGATATTGCCAGCGAATATAGATACAAGAAATCCCCGCCCAACCCGCGCGCTTTGATAATCAATATTTCTCAATCTGGTGAAACTGCAGATACTTTGGCAAGTGTAAAATTTACTCATGAATTGGGAATGCCTAATAGCTTATCCATTTGTAATGTTCCTGAAAGCAGCTTGGTACGCTTGTCTAAATTACATATTCTGACCCAAGCTGGTCCAGAAATTGGAGTAGCGTCTACTAAAGCTTTTACCACTCAATTATTAGTTTTACTCTATTTAACTTATACTTTAGCTAAGGTGAGGGGACACTTATCACCTAAAAGTGAAGCTGAAATTATGGCAGAAATTCGTAAACTGCCTACGCTTATTTTTGATGTACTAAAATTGGAAGATCAACTAAAAGTAATTGCAAGCGAATTAAAAGACAAGCAGAATGCTTTATTTTTAGGACGGCATACTTTATATCCAATTGCGATTGAAGGTGCGTTAAAATTGAAGGAAATATCATATATACATGCTGAGGGGTACGCAGCCGGTGAACTAAAGCACGGCCCATTAGCCTTGATTGATAGTAATATGCCAAGCATTGTGTTGATGCCATCGCAATTATTATTAGAAAAAACCCGCTCTAATGTCCAAGAAATACTGGCACGGCAAGGTGAGGTTTATTTATTTACTGATTTTAAACCGGATGCCAAACTTAAGTGCAAACGAATAGTCGAAATGCCCACTCAAACAGTGCCACATTATTTGCTGCCGATTATATACACCGTGCCGCTGCAGTTATTGGCATATCATACCGCAATAATGCGGGGGACTGATGTAGATAAGCCACGTAATTTAGCCAAGAGTGTTACTGTGGAATAGTGTACAATTTATTTTTTAGAAAGCCGAAAGATTTAGATGAATTATTTACTAGCAATATCGCCACTGGATGGCAGATATGGTGATAAAATCAGTCATATTAATGAATATGTCTCTGAGTTTGGATTAATAAAATATAGAATCAAGGTTGAAATAGAGTGGCTAAAACTACTTTTTGCAACTACCGAGATTGGGTTACCCAAGCTTGATTCAGCAGAGTTACAAATTTTAGATGATATATATAATAATTTTGATGTTAATGCTTGTAGCAGGGTTAAGGATATTGAAAAAACCACTAACCACGACGTGAAAGCAGTAGAATATTATATTAAAGAGCAGATTGCTCCGTATAACAAGCTTAATAACCATCGGGAGTTTATTCATTTTTGTTGTACTTCCGAAGATATAAATAATTTAAGTTATGCATTAATGTTAAAAGACATTAAACAGAGTGTGTTGTTGGTTGAATTAGAGCAACTACAAGATAAAATACTGAATATAGCAACTGGATATAAACATATTCCGATGATGAGTCGCACTCATGGACAAAGCGCTACACCGACCACTGTAGGTAAAGAAATTTACAATGTATATTATCGATTGTTGCGTCAGTTAAAACAGTTGAAACATCAGGAAATACTAGGTAAAATTAATGGTGCAGTGGGTAATTATAATGCGCATATGGTTAGTTATCCTAATATTGATTGGCATGAATTGGCACGGGTATTGGTTGAAGATAAACTAGGCTTAACTTTTAACCCGTATACAACGCAGATTGAACCACATGATTATATTGCTGAGATTATGGACAACCTTCGACGGATAAATACTATTTTGCTAGACTTTTCCCGAGATGTGTGGGGATATATTGCATATAATTATTTTAAGCAGAAGGTAATTGCTGGTGAGGTTGGCAGTTCCACTATGCCACATAAAGTAAACCCAATTGATTTTGAGAATAGCGAGGGTAATTTAGGTTTAGCTAATGCATTAGCTAGTCATCTCGCCGAAAAGCTGCCCATATCACGATTCCAGCGTGATTTGACTGACTCTACGGTACAAAGAAATATAGGCGTTGTGATTGGCTATAGCGTGTTGGCATATAAATCATTATTGAAGGGCTTGAATAAGCTTGAAATTAATCATACTGCAATTAGTAATGATCTTGAACAAAATTGGGAATTACTGGCTGAACCAATTCAAACCGTAATGCGTAAGTTTGGGGTTAGCAATGCTTATGAAAAACTAAAAGAATTGACTCGAGGTAAGAAAATAAATCAAGCTGAAATAGCTAAGTTCATTCAAACGTTGGAGCTGCCGCAAGAGGCAAGGGAAGAGTTACTAAAATTAACTCCACATAATTATATAGGTCTAGCAAGTGAATTATTTTAAAGTTTTAAGATTGGTTACTAGTAGAATAGTGAGGCAAAGTCGCCAACTTAAAAAGGTAACGCGTCAAGAGTTGGCGCCTCAAGTAGGAATCGAACCTACGACCTGCGGATTAACAGTCCGTCGCTCTAACCGTCTGAGCTATTGAGGCATAAGGAGGGTATTATATTACGAACCCTTGCCACGTGTCAAACAATTTTATTAAAAATTTTATTTTAGGT
>JAUPUP010000014.1 GCA_030917485.1 Pseudomonadota bacterium | reverse complement strand
CATACAAAATACCTTTAAAAAAGTTAGATAAATTCAATTAAATTTTATTATTCTTCGCCAACAAATGCCCAACGCGGAAATGGGTCTTCAAATTTTGTCCACGATTCCACTCCAGCCTGCATTTCTGCATGGGTGAGCAGGCAGTTATCTAATTTTGAAACTAATAATTCTTTATCAACCCCAATCCCAATAAAAACCATTTCCTGGCGACGGTCTCCCCATTGTGGATCCCAATTTTTTTGCATCTGAATTAACGCTTCTTCGTCCAGATCTTCAGCAGGGCAACTTGCCCACCACATACCTACTGCTTCATGTTGTACTGCCATCCCAGCCTGGGCGATTTGTCCAACCCAATCATTTCTGGACGCAATCCAGAAGTACCCCTTTGCCCGAATAACACTGCCCCAATCACTTTCAAGAAATTCGTAAAAGCGTTTTGGATGAAAAGGTCTTCTAGCCCGATATACAAAGCTGGTAATACCGTAAGTTTCTGTCTCAGGAGTATGTTCGCCATTTAATTCCTTAACCCAAAGAGGAGCACGACTGGCGTCTTCGTAATCAAATAACCCTGTGTTCAAGATTTCTTTTAAATCAACCTTGGCATAGTCAGTAATATGTAACTTTGCCTGTGGATTTAGACCTTTAATGACAGAAACAACTTGGTCTAGTATATCTTTATCAACACGAGAAGCTTTATTTACAATAATAACATTGGCAAACTCAATTTGCTCTACCAGTAAATTTACCAGACTCCTTTCGTCATCTTCGCCCAAATTTTCCCCAATTTGTTTAAGAAATGTATCTGAGTTGTAATCCTTAAGTAAAGTCTCAGCACTAACGACAGTCACCATTGTATCAATCTTAGCTACATCTGAGAGAGACTTACCATTTTCATCGCGAAATGCAAAAGTTGCCGCAACCGGGAGAGGTTCTGAAATGCCAGTTGATTCAATTAATAGATAGTCAAATTTGTTGCTATTAGCTAATTTCTCAACTTCAATTAATAAATCGTCGCGCAATGTACAGCAAATGCAACCATTTGACATCTCAACTAATTTTTCATCTGTTTTTGATAATTTTGCATCACCACTTTCAATAGTTGCTGCATCGAAGTTTACTTCAGACATATCATTTACAATAACTGCGACTTTTAAACCTTCACGATTATTCAGAATGTTATTTAAAAGAGTTGTCTTACCCGCACCAAGAAATCCCGACAATACACTTACTGGTAATTTATTCATTATTATGCACCTTTCTGTTACAAAGCAACATTACTTATCTTGTCATGTCATTATTTAGATTTTAATAAAGGTAACTAGCCATTAACTCGGCTTGATACACTCCTCCACCATCTGTGTCTGCGTTGGTTACGTAACCGTATCCACCGAAAAATGTCAATCCTTTCACCTGGGGTAAACTATAACTTACTTGAATATCGTATTCACTACTAGCAGGGATTAGAGTTGTTGCATAATATTGATAGCTTGGTGATATAATCAAGTTGTTATCAAGCAAACTAAGTGATGGAGCAATCTTATACGCCTGTCCAGATGACCTTTCAACCATACCCTGAATCCAGCCTGTTGTGTATAATGGGTCAGTTGCATACTGATAGGTATATGGCGAAACTAGCCCACCAGCTTCATAGCCATCTGATGGCCCCCATATATTGTTATAGCCTAACTGCAAACCGAATATTGAGTAATTGAACCCCAACTGTAGTCCAACCATATTACTATTTACACTATTACCGTAACCATTGTTATTGAGGATGTTTCCATCTCCATTCTGCCCTTGTAGCGCACCCTGTAAACCAATGCTAAATCCAAGCTCATCTTTTACTGGAAGTCTTATCGTGGTATCAGCATATGCCATGTTTGCATAATCAGCAAAAGCATATCCCCATAAACGTAAATTTAACATCTGCCCCGTATCACTCCAGCTCGCACCAGCCGCAAGTGTATGTGGACTACCAGCATCACCGATATTTCCAGTGCCAGTCCCATTGTCAAAGCCACTATTGTACATTGTTTGCTGACTAAAGCCTTGCTCACCAAGTAGCTGTGCACCATTAATCGCAAATCCTGTTAGTAGCCAACCACCACCCGGATTTACATTTACTAGTGCTCCCTGATAGGTTACCAGATTAAGTGCGTTATTCTGGTAATAAGTCATCCAAGGGCTATTACTAATCCCTATCCACCCTGCATCTGCTTGAATTATATCTGAATATTGATACTCTGCGAATAACTCTTGTGGTGTTACTTGTTGTGCCACCGGAAGGCCTTGTGCCTGATTTTCCGGTTCGGCAGGATTCCATTGACTACTAAAAAATGGATTAGCAATTGTCATTAGTCCACCAAAAGAGAACCCTGCGATTTGACCAGTTTGCCCGAATATATTCACTGCATAACCGTAATTATTTGCGCCATTCTGGTCGACATAGCTGCCAGCGCCAAATACATTCCAGGTTCCATCAGCAAATAGTTTTTGGGAAACACTATCACGGGAAAATTCACTTTCACTAACATTTTTGGGGACACCTCCACTTGGCATACCCATATAGGGATTTTGAATGTAGTTACTCCTAAAGATATAGCTATTATCTTCTGTAACTGGCTGGCTCTCAATTCCTTTTTCCTGTGCTATTACCTGCTTCGTTTGTTGTTCATCTGCATAGGCAATACTCCCAATAGTGATTAAAATAAAAGACAATAATTTTTTCACTGCCACTCCTTTTAGATTGTTATAATGTTACAGTGTAACATTATAACATTATAACATGGTAACTATAGAAGTGGTATTATTAAATTAGCAAGGTAGCTTCATTTGAGTTTATAATATAGTATTGTATAACTAGTGTATTATAAATATTATGACTTCTAAATTTGAAAAAATAATAGATTACTGCGCGACCAAAAGTATTCGCCTTACCAATCAACAATCAATTATTATTAAAATAATTAGCGAAACACAATTGCCTTTGACAGCAAATGATATCCTCTTAAAGCTGAAAGAATTAAATTCCACAGCTAATAGGATGACAATTCATCGAGCATTAGAAATTTTAGTACAGGCTGGCTTAATTCATAAGGTTGCATTTAATCATACTTACAAGCTATGTAATCATCTTTACTGCAACCATAGTCATAGCTGTCAAATATTTGTATGCCAAAATTGTCATAAACAAGTTGAAATTCATGATTCCCAAATTACTAAAATCCTCCAAACGATAGGTAAATCGTACGGTTTTGATATTAATTATCCAATTGAAATTACAGGCAAATGCAATGAATGTATCTAACCAAAAATCGTGTAATTCTTACTTTTATTTTGCCTGAACTATTGGGAGATGAATCTCTAGTCAATTCTTTTGCAAGCTAACTAACCGATTTCGTCAAAAGCTTCTTGAGCGGTAAGCAAGGCATTAATAGTAGTTGGAAAACCTATATAGAGTGCCAAATGTTGTATAAGCGCCAAGATTTCATTCTTAGTTACACCAGCAGTTAATGCAGCTTTAATGTGTAATTTTAATTGAGGTTTGGCGTCTTTTTGAGTAATTAGCGTAGTTATTACGATAATTTCTTTAGTCTTAAGGTCTAATATGCTGTTATCGCTATACATGTCAGAAAATGTTTCTTGTAAAAAACTTACAAAAGATGGAGATATTTTGCTGAATTTTTGTTGAATTGTACTAGTTGTTTCCTGACCAAATATATCATTCATCAGTTTTATACCGTTTTCTTTGCGTTCTATAACAGACTACTCCTAAAATTTCTTAAAATTAAAAAAGGCAATTATCTTTATCTGGTTTATATAAATTATAGTAATATGGTCCAGATTTTTCACATGGATAAAAATAATCGGTTAAAGCAAAATTAGTTTGTTCCGGTAATTTAAAATTTGGTATTAGCTTGCGTAACTTTACTTCTTCGATCAAAGCTGGATTGAGGTGCTCGTACATTTCGCAAAAAATATCTAAATCTTTATCGGTATAAACGTTTAGAATGAAGTTGTTTAACTTGTTCTTCATTAAATAGCATCCGGTATTACTTAATAAATAATACTCGGTAATGTTATGTTCATGAATAAAATTATTTACTAAATTTATAAAGTCTGCGTCATATAAAAAATCACATTTATTTTCAGTTAGATTTAGAAAATTTTGGGTAATATTCCTAAAATATTTAAGCTGTAATGCATTAATTGAGTTTAATAATGCAGTTATTGTTGTTTCGGTACCTTTTTGTAAAAAGCTGTCGATGATATTTTCATTAAAGGCTGCTACGGCGCCAGTAGGACTATATTCTCCAGTTAAAAGTATTTTTAAAATATCAAATTCAGAGCTAATTTTGTTGCATAGTTCAATTCCATTCATACCATGCATTTTATAATCAACCACAACCATGCCATAATTGTTATATTTATCTTGGTTATGGACTAATTTACTAATATTCTTGAATGTAAACCGTATAATTGCTTCATCATTTGTTGTTAGAGAATTAATATCAGATGCGTTAGTAATGTCATTAAATATTTTTACCGTTTTATTTGCTTGATTTATTAATTTTTCTAGCGCTATATGCGGATTAGATTCAATTTCCATTTTATTCGGCAAATCAAGGTGGTAATATGATTTTAATAATTCAATATCATCATCCACAAATAATATTTTAAGTGGATAATAAAACATAGGAATTTGAAGCTTCATTACTTTACTCCTTGTAGATAATAGCTATCTGATTCAAATAATAATAAATTATTAAAAAATTTTGCCAGTGGTTTAATTTCGCTCTGTAGAATCCTAGATTCTTGATTGTTAGATTCTATGATAATAAATTTGCTGCTTGTGCTTATGACATTAAATTCGACAATCTTATCTTGATAGTTTACTAAAAAGATACCATCTGTGTTGATTGTGTTGGTAGTGAAGTAAGTTTTCCAATGTTCAATACCTGAAGTTTGTAGATTTTTAAATTTAATTGCAAAGAAATTATCATGTATGTAAGGCATGTAGTCTTTGACTGGAATAGAGATTTTTACTGTTTTATCTTTACTTACTGTTGTATTTGTTTTTGAACTAGTTGAGTCATCCAAATTGGTATTATATAAACTAATATCATCCAAGGTATTTATTAGATTGACGTCAACTAGGATTTTATCGCTGATTAATTCTTCAATAGTGCATTGAAGGTGTTCTGTAATCATGGCTAAAGATGAAATTGTAGGCAGCCTTTTATTTTTCATGAGCCGGTAAAAAGGTTGATATTCAAAACCAAGGGTTACAGATAAATTATATAAAGTTTGTTGGGTTTTTTCCATATGAATCTGTAACTTGTTGATTATATTGTTTATTAAGGCTAATTCTTTATCAGTTAGTTCATCTGTATTCATATAATTTATCTTTGTTGTAAAATATTTATAACATATAAATAGATTTTTGCTTATAATAATGTATGGAGATTAAAAATAAGTTTTATTATACATAATAATTTTTGTTTTTAATCATGGTATGAATTTTAACATTTTTATTGCTTAAGAAAATTATTTTTATCAATTTATTGCACAATTTAGCTAATTTATTTAATTATTTAGAATTATTATGTCATTGGGAGAGTGATTTTATGGCGACGATAAGTGTATCCTATCTTAAACTAGATTCAAATATTAGAATAATTGATCATAATGAGAATTTTGTCAAGTTATTCCGTTTGCAGGACACATCATTGATTAATTTACCATTGCTGTCAGTATTACGTCTTGACGAGAAGAGCTTGGTCAATTATATGCATAAGCTTAATCTAGGTGAACAAAAATCTGTTATAATTTTTCATAATAACAAAACTACTCCTCAAAGCCCCGAAAATAATTCAATTCTGATTTTATATTGTTTGATTAGTAAACATAATGAGCATTTTATTTTTAGAATCATAAATTTGTTAAATTGGGTGCATGGACTTACTAATTCGATGGAAAATGCATATACTATAATTAGTAAATTTAATGATAATATGGATAATAGTAAGTTTAGTAAAATTTCGGATGCATCATGTTATAAGGCTCTTTACCCTCTAGCTAGTTATACTCCACGCAAATTTAGCAATACCATTAATAGGGTGTCTTTATTTGAAATAATGCGAGTGTTTATTAGGCAGAGAAATGGTACTGCTAAATATTCTCGATGTTATTTTAGAAATACTCAAAGTAGAATCAAGACAAATCTTAAAAAAGAATATAATTTAAATTATGTGGAGATAATGGATTTAATTAAAAATGATAAGTTACTTAATATTAGTTTCAATGGTGAGTTATGTATGCCCAACACTCTATTAATTCAGGATGTTATGTTATCGGTTAATCATGATGTTTTATTAAATTCAATTATTGAAGTTATGACTGGTTGAGGGGATAGAGCTAGATTTTGAGTATTAATATGAGTATGTACAGTTACATTTAAAATTTGATTATTTGAAAATTATTACACACTTTTTGATAATTTAGGAGAAATATTTAATGAATCTAATTGCTAAAACCGCAATTCATGAGGTTTACCACAGCCATGCATTAATCCAAGAGTGGTTTAATGGAACTGATAAAGCAACACCACAACTATTAGACCAATTACTTATAATGTTTTCGCCAGATTTTTTAATGATAAATCCTAAGGGGAGCAAACTGAACCGGAGTGATTTAGAGTGTTTTTTCTTAAGTATGCGTGGCGCTCGACCTAATGTAAGGATCGAAGTAACCGAGCCAAAAGTGATTCTTAGTGGCGACAATTACTGTATATTAAGATATGAAGAGTTGCAGTATATGGAGCGAGAAGTTCTTCATCGTCTTTCTACTGCTGTGTTTGTAAGCGATAATAATGGTGGTGTATTATGGCATCATCTCCACGAAACGTGGGCGCTACCAAAGGAAGATAAATAACTGCAGTATTCAAGCGATTTGTAATCTATCATAGGTTAAATTCGCGAGAAATAGCTATTTCTAAGGAACATATTTATATGTGTACTTAATTGTTGTTTTAGATAATCATGACAAATAATACGATGAATAATAAAAGTATATACACTCTGGCATGAATAGCATCCGGTATTTTATTGGTTAATTTAGCGCCGATAGGCACACCAATAAAACCACCGATTACTAAAAAAATTAATGCGGGTAAATAAATGAATCCTATATATTCATCTCCTAGATTAACGTTTTGTGAATATGCTAATATTAAGTAGCCAATTGATCCGACTAGCGCAACCGGTAAGCTCAATGGATTAGCCATAGCCACAGCGTCTTTTATTTTTATTCCAAGTTTGCTCATCATAGGTACAGTCATTACGCTGCCACCTACGCCGAGTATGGTAGATACTGCTCCGATTAGTAGACCCAGGATAACATTTAAATATTGAGGTAGATATTTAACCTCCTCAGATGAATTATTAATAAAGTCTTTTCTGATTAGGCAGTCACCTATAGTGTAGCTTATATACAGAATAAAGAACCATCTAATTATTTCGTTATTCATAAATTTAGTCAGGAAAACTCCCAGCGCAGATCCAATGGCGATATAAAGCATGAGGGGTAATACCATCTGCCACATAATATTTTTATTATGGTATTGTTTGTATGTTGTATTTAGAGAGTTAATTATCATTATACAAGCAGAAGTAGATACAGCTATATACATACTAGATGGGTTCTCGGTGCGCAATAAATGATAAAGCAGTGGTACAATTATAAATCCTCCGCCAAATCCAAATAAGCTGGCGCTAATACCAGTTAAAATTCCACATAGACCTAAAATGGTATAAGTTAGCATAAAATGCCTTTCGATAATTTTTAATTATTTTAATTAGTCAACGCCGAATATCAGCGTTTTTACTTCATGTTATTTGTGTAATTCATACTAAACGAAAATTAATATGTTCAATTAATGTTTTCGGCGCTAATTTAAGTGATTTTTCTAGAGCTTGATTTTGCAGCCAGGCAATTTCTGCGTGAGTACTAAAGATATACGCGTGTTCTATATTAAATTCTTCTATAATGTCTATACCAGTTATGTTATTATGATGCAGATCGTAATCAACCAATAAAACAATGTTTTGGTTTAGTTTAGGGTTTTCTTCAAGTTCGCTACTATACCATTTTTTAAATTCGGTTACGTCAATAAAGAATTTATAAGGTATTCCCAATTCATTTATTAATAACTGTTGCCAAAGCATGATAATTGACGGATCATCATCTAAAATTGCAAGTACTGAGTTTTTTGTATAAGTAATTGTTGTAAAAAACCATGCTGGATTTTTTGCCGCAGGCATGGTTACCTTGATTGTTGTTCCCTGTGTTACTATTGATTCAATAGCTAGATGTGCCCCAATAGATTCAAAATAACGTTTTGCGCTGGATAATCCGAGTCCTTTGCCGGAATGTTTTAAACTTTTACCTGCCAAGACTTCATCTATTTTATTTGTTGGAATTCCAGCTCCATTATCACTAATTATTAGACTGAAATTATTATCAATAGTTGACAAACTAACTAATATATTTCTTTCTGCTTTATCTAAACTTTCATAAGCATTGTTTAATAAATTAGATAATGCTCTAGATAATTCTAGTGGCGATATTAATGCAAAACATAATTTACTTGATGAGCTTATATCCAGGCTAATATTGCATGGCATGTTGCTCCATTCACTCTTTTTGTTTTCAACTATATTAGTAATAAGGGAGGACAAAAGAATATATCTTGGCGCTTTAGTATCGTCTGGCATACAATGCTCTTCTTGGTAAAGCAATTCATCCATATTTCTATAACGGTTGAGTAAATTGTCAGCAATGCTTTTTACACTGCGCATTGACCCAGCTAATAGATCAATATGCTGGTTATCTATATTTAATTTTCTTAAATTATGTATTGCAATTCCCATTGTGGCTATAGGGGAGCCTATATCATGAGCTACTTCGGCCGCTAGGGTAGCTAATGTTTTAGATTTTTCAGTTTGTATTAGTTCAATTTGCGCTTGTTTTAAACTTTCTATCATTTTGTTAAAGGATCTAGATAGCTTACTAACTTCATCATTACCCTTTATCCCTTTTAAACTACGCTCTAAATCGCCAGATCCCATAATGTAATCTACCTCTTTATTGATATAGTTTAACCTGCTGACAATTTTTTTGGAGATTATTCGAGATAAAATTAAAGAGAAAAGCATTGAGGCGACTATTATAATTATTATTCTGTTTTTTAGGGTGTTAATTTGATTAATTAATGGCTTTTGAGAAACTTGAATAACAAGATCATAATAGTAGCCAGGTTGAGAATTGGCTACTTTTTTTACAACGCATTCGCAACAGTAATCAATATCAGTTTTAACTTTATAGCGTAAAGTAATTGCAGTGTTTTTATCCTGCAGATATTCATTTTTAGTATCAGTATCAATATGACGATGTGTGGAATTATTAGTGTTGGGTGTGGTACCTTGAATAAATTTTGCATCAGCTCCAATATAGCCGAGTTCATAACCATTAGGTGCATAAAGGCCAATAGACATTATATTGTTATCGTGACTGACAATTTCATGTAAGGTTTGTTCCATGTATTTAAGATAATATCCTGCTTCTAGGATTAATTGCTTATCATAATTAGGAATCATGATAAATTTATCAGGTACATTATTGGGGTATCCAGGAATAATTGGTGTGGTTTTTTTGGTTGCCTTGCCATAGACTAACTCACGGTAACCATTGCAATAACTAAATAGTGAGTTTTTTTGTTGGGCAATCGGTAAATCAGACGATCTTAGAAATTTGCCATCTTTATTTATTACATAAAAACCATGAATACCTAATTTTTGAGCAAGTATATTTAATTCTTTGTCACTGGGAATACCTTGATGTTTTTGTTTTTCTTTTAAAATAAGTACCGCATTTAGATTAATGGTATCACTTAATTTGTCCATCTCATAAAAAGTATTAGATAGGGTTAAACCAAGCGAATTATAGCGATAATTATAATTATTATAAAGATCTTTGCTAAATACAAAATAAAATATAGCTCCACAACTGCAGATGGCAAAGCAGCTGACCAGAAAGATTGATAGAAAAATTTTATCAGAGAATTTCACTATACTCAATTCTGAAAAAGATATCTAATAAATACAACCTTGAGTATCAATCCAAGAAAAAAATTGTTTTACTGAGGTTTCGTTTTGTTGGTTCTATGATTGCTAAAATACGGCACAATTTGTTTTGCTATAACACCTATGCCGTCATTGGTAAACAATTGATGAAATGAACTGTAGCTTCACTTTCATGCCATTGTTGGGTACTTATTGGAATCCATTCAACCACATTGTTCTAATAATGACTTTAACGGAGAGTTGTCAGAAACTGTTCTGAATGCACGTTCATAAGCAGAAAATATTTTATCTTCAGTCATAGCTTGAGGATTTTTTGCAACCACTAGTTTAGTAAGCTCCATTGCTATTGTTGCCTGATGGTTGCTAGTTTCAATCAGGCCGTTCATTATTCCAGCAATACCGTCTCCAATGTGTGCGTCTTCTTCAAAATCAAAATCTGCATCTAATTCCAAAGAATCGGTTAATTCAGGTTCATATTTTCTCAGTGCTTTATTTTTTGACATCTTTGTTCTCCTGTAACATACAATTTATAATAAAAACAATATTTTTAATGGAATGAGTAAGTTTTTTGGCTTGAACTATAATTTACGAATTTTTTGCTTAAGGCATTACAGCTAACAGGTTTTTACACCTGATTTACATAATGTATCAACAAGCTAAAATCTGTTTAGTACATTACAATACAAGCTTGCTTGGAGTGCCCACGCTAGAAATTTTACCAGATTCCCACAATAAACGCGCTTGATAACGCATCTTTTCCATGATTTTAACATATATAAATTGGCTAAAAGAATATTATTTCTCGGTGGTGTGATTAAATATGCAGTTCCTGCCAGCTCTGATTTTTGAGGATTTTTTAGTTGCATTTTGCATGAGACCAATAGTACAATACAGTTGTCATGGTTAAACCAAGTATTTTAAACTCGAGCATAAAACGTAAGGTGTTACAAGTTTAGGTTAGCATTAATAGAAAAAGGATAAATCATGCAACCATTTATCACTAATCAATTGAAGTTAAGTGACTTAATAGGAAATGGTAAGAAATTTATTGTACCTAAATTTCAACGCGACTACTCTTGGACAGAGGAGCAGTGGGGAGATTTGTGGTCTGATTTACAAGAAATTAAATTTGAACAGAAAAATGATAGTCATTATATGGGTTACCTGGTTTTGCAGGAAATTTCTGATAATGAATACATTATTGTAGACGGGCAGCAACGATTAACAACCGTAACAATTTTGTTTATATCAGCCTGCTATATTTTTGAGGAAATGATAGCAAATGGTGAGGATGTAGAGGCGAACCAAATAAATCTTGAAGAGATTCGCAAGTATATTGGTCCGCGCAATCCAATAACTAAAGCATTTGAAAGTAAAATCACTCTAAATAGAAACAATAACCATTTTTATAAAACATTTCTTTGCCAATTACAAAAACATATTCCGGTATCAGGAATTAAGTCCTCAGAAAAATTATTAAAAGAGACTAAAGATTTTTTTGTAAGACAGCTTAAAGCAAAATTTACAACAGGACAGCAAATAATAGAGTTTATATTACAGAATGTATCGCTTCGGTTATATTTTACAACCATAATTGTAAATGATGAAGTGAATGCTTACGCTATATTTGAAACTCTTAATGCTAGAGGAGTTCAGTTATCAACTCCTGATTTGTTAAAAAATTATTTATTATCGTTGTCAACAAAAGAGGGTGGGCATACTAGTGTGCTGGATGAATTGGATGAAACTTGGGAAAAAATAACTGAACAGATTGGAGTGAATAGTTTCAACGATTTTATCCGTCATGAGTGGAATAGCCGTAATAAAAGCGCGACTAAAACAGATTTATTTAGGCGAATCAAATCTCAAATTGTAACTCCGCAAGATAGTTTCACATATATAAATCAGTTGTATACCCAAAGTTTTAATTATAGTGCGTTACTTGATCCCAATAGTGAAATGTGGAGTAGTTCAGATTACAGTTCAGAAGAACAGAGAAAAATCAAATCAACGCTAGATTTGTTAGTCAAATTTAAGATTATGCAGCCAATCCCGCTATTGTTGGCAGCTAAGATAGAATATAATAAACAGGATTTTATAAAATTATTGCGATATATTGAAGTGGTTTCAATGCGTTACAATGTTATTTGTAATTTATCACCTAATGATCAAGAGGCACTTTATAAAAACCTTGCAAATCAAGTAAGTGGTTTAAAGCACAAAATATATCAAATTAAACCGGCATTTATTCCATTTTATCCAAGTGATGATGAATTCATACATGCGTTTATATATAAAGATTTTAAACAAAATGATCGGGCAAAATATCTGTTGCTAAAATTACAAAGTAGTTTAGATAATAGTCTCGGTATCTTACATGAAAGTGATCTTACAGTAGAACATATTTTACCTCAAAGAATAGATGAAACCTGGGGAGGGATATTTAATACTCCTGAAACTAAAGTATATAAACTTGGCAATATGGCATTGATTCCTAAGAATACAAATAAGGATTTATCCAGAAAATCATTCGCCGAAAAAAAAGAAATTATTTTACAAACTGATTTAGCCCTCAACCGTACGATTCAAGAATTTACAGTCTGGGACGAAGATAGCTTTGCGAAGCGTCAGGCTGAATTGGCTAAGCATATTAAAACCATTTGGCGAATTGACTTTGCGTAAGTTTTAGTTTGGTAATTCCCTGAAATTGTTGAGTTGGAATTACTATACTTGAACTTGTTGTTATAATTCAGATGGTTAGCTTGATGATTGTCAGTTTTCATCAGGCCGTTCATTACTCCAGCAATGCAATATCTACTATATTTATCTTCTTAAAAATCAAAATTGATGGCAAATTCTTAAGTACAGCCTAGATCTATTAATTTAGTATAGTAATTCAGTTCGATATTTTCTCAGTGCTTTAAAATACATAACCCACATATTTCAAGATACACCTTCGTATGCAACTTAGTTAAAATAAATTTGCTGTATTTTGATGTTTAGCTTTATATTGTGCTATACTATGCCTTGTGAGGTAAATAATAAAATGAAACTTAAAGAATTAGTAGATATAAAAATAGGGTTATCCCTTGAGCGTAAAAAAGCCACCCCTGCAAGTATGCATTTGATTGAATATAAGGCATTAACTTTAAAGTCATTTCTGAATTTAACTAATTGGGATGAGTTATGTTGCGAGAATTTTATTGCTGATAAAAAAATTGGTGTCCAGCATTTAACCAAAATAAATGATGTTATTGTGCGAACTCGATCGCCTAATTATGCTTTACATATCAACGATAAAAATACAGGTTTAGTTGTATCTTCTATAATGGCGGTTATAACTAATATTTTTCCGAACGTGTTAAATAGCAAATATTTAGCCTATTATTTAAACTCTGGTCAAATTCAAAATCAGTTGACAAAGAATATTCAAGGTACATCTATTCCTATGATAAAGGTGAGTAATTTATTGGATTTAGATATTACGTTACCATCATTAACAGAGCAATCTAAAATAGTGGAATATTTAACCGTGGCTAACTATGAAATTGATTTACTTCACCAGCTTATTTGTGAAAAAGATAAATTAAAACAAGAGGTATTTGAAACTTTAATAACTCGACATGCAAAAGTAACAGCTATACAAGGAAAAACTCAATGAAAACAACACAGGAAATAATCAATAATGTAGTTTGGAAAGCGTGCGATACCTTTCGTGGAACAATGGACAGTTCACAATATAAGGATTATATTTTGAGTATGTTGTTTGTTAAGTATCTTTCTGATTTTTATAAAGAAAAACTGGAGCAAATTAGTGCAAAATATGATGGAGATACTGAACGAATTAAACGTGCTCTTGAACGTGAGAAGTTTGTTCTGGATAATTCTTGCACCTTTGAGTATTTATTAAGAAATAAAGAAGCAGATAATCTTGGGGAAATTATTAATAAAGCCTTAGCTAAAATTGAAGAAGATAATTTAACTAAACTAGAAGGTATTTTTAGAAATGTTGATTTTAATAATCGCCAAGTATTGGGTGATACCAAAGAAAGAAATGCGATTTTAAGAAATTTGCTAGAGGATTTTAGTGATACCCGATTAGACTTAAGGCCATCCAATTTAATTGGCAGTGATATTATCGGTAATAGCTATGAATATTTAATTTCTCATTTTGCCAGCGATGCAGGTAAAAAAGGCGGTGAATTTTTTACTCCGAGTGAGGTATCAACACTATTAGCTAAACTAGTTGCTGCCAAAGAAGGTGATCGAATTTACGATCCAACTTGCGGCTCCGGATCTTTATTAATTAAAGCTGCTAAGGAAGTCGGCAATAATAATTTTGCCATTTATGGACAAGAGCGCAACGGACAAACTCAAGCATTATGCCGGATGAATATGTATTTACATGAAATTAATGATGCTAAAATTGGATGGGGGGATACTATTGGCAATCCCTTACATTTAGAAAATAATCACTTGATGCGTTTTGATGTTATTGTAGCTAATCCCCCATTTAGCCTAGATAAATGGGGTGCGGACAATGCAGCAAATGATCCGTTTCATCGGTTTACAAATTATGCGGTACCGCCTAAAAGTAAGGGTGATTATGCATTTGTAATTCATATGATACAAAGCTTAAATGAAAACGGACGCATGGGGGTAGTTTTACCACATGGGGTATTATTTCGTGGATCAAGTGAAGGTAAAATTAGGCAGAAGCTAATTGATGATAATTTACTTGATGCGGTTATTGGGCTGCCGTCTAATTTGTTTTTTGGAACTGGCATACCGGCGTGTATTCTGGTGTTTAAGAAGAATCGTAAAAATAATGATGTTCTGTTTATTGATGCCAGCAATGATTTTGATAAAGGCAAAAACCAAAATAATTTAAATGAGGTGCAAATCAGGAAAATACTAGATACATATCGTTCTTGGCAAGAACTAGAGAAATATTCTCATATTGCAACTCTGGCAGAAATCCAAGAAAATGAATATAATTTAAATATTCCGCGTTATGTAGATACCTTTGAAGAAGAAGAGCAAATTGATTTAGAAGCAACTAAAACTAATATTGCTAAATTGGAATTAGATATATCTGAAATTAAGGCTAAGATGAGTTACTACCTTAAAGAACTTGGACTATAGGAAGCTTTATAATGGAACAAATTGGAGAATTGATATTTTATCAAACTGAGGATGGCTTAATACAAGTTAATTTAGAAAGGTAATAGAAAATGCAGAGCATTATTGAAAAAACACATTATCAAACCTTTGAAGATATTAAACAAATAGATGCGGAAGGTAATGACTTTTGGCATGCTCGGGCGCTATCCAAAATTTTGGATTATGCAGAATTTAGAAATTTCATGCCAGTAATTGAGAAAGCAAAAAAAGCATGCGAGGGCAGTGGTTACGGTGTTATAGATCACTTCGTGGAAACCCACGAGGAGATCCAGCATGGTAAAGGTGCAAAACAACGCTATGATTCCTATGCATTATCTCGTTACGCCTGCTATTTAATTGTACAGAATGCAGACTCATCAAAACCAGTAATTGCTAATGGACAAACATATTTTGCAATTCAAACTAGGCGACAGGAACTGAATAATGATGACACATTTAATCAGTTAAAAGAAGATGAGAAGAGGGTGTTTTTACGTAATGAGTTGCGAGAGCATAATAAGCAATTAGTTGAGGCTGCCTATAATGCTGGAGTTGAAACTAATTTAGATTTTGCTATATTTCAAAATCATGGATATAAAGGTCTATATGGTGGCTTAGATGCTAAAGGAATTCAACAGTATAAAGGGTTAAAAAAATCTCAAAAGATACTGGATCATATGGGTAGTACTGAATTGGCAGCTAACTTATTCCGCGCTACTCAAACTGAAGAAAAGCTTAAACGTGATGAGGTTAGGGATAAAGGACAAGCCAATCAAACTCATTATGCAGTAGGCAAAAAGGTTCGCGAAACCATTCAGGAATTAGGCGGTGCTATGCCAGAGGAATTACAGCCTGTGGCAGATATACAACAATTAGAACGTAAACTAAATTCGGAACATAAAGAGTTAGCTGAGCAAGTATTACTGGCTAAAAACTTAAAAGGTGGTAATAATGAATAATGAACTTATTGCCATATTACAGTCAGAATTTAATTCAATTGCACACCAAATAGATGATATTGATATTGAATTTTGGTATGCTCGTAAACTACAAAAGGTACTAGGCTATGGGTGTGGTGTTGATGATAGTGGATTTGGGCGAATTAGATCTAAAGGTGATAATGCATTATTTGGTGGTAATAATACGGGGCAAATGAAATATAAGTTAAATATACTTAAAGGGAGACTATTAGCAGATTTTTTATCAACCGTTACTATTACCGCTAAGAATCTGGCAACAGAAATTACGAATCATAATTTAAAGCAAAATAATTTGCAGGGTGAAGCTGCAATAACGTGGGAACATGTGCAAAATAACTCAAGTGTTCGTAATGTTTTAGTAGAGCGTGGTATCAAGCCAGAAGAATTGCCAGTATCTGAAGAAAT
>JAUPUP010000121.1 GCA_030917485.1 Pseudomonadota bacterium | reverse complement strand
TCTCGAGATTATTCGATAGGAGCTGCAGATAGTAGTGGTGCATTTTGGATGTTCGGAGGAAATGGATATGCAAATTCTTCTACCTTTGGCTATTTAAATGACTTATGGAAATATGTACCACCTAGTAATTAGTTAAATTGATATCTGACTATCAATATATTACATGATGATTGTAAGTATATGAATGATGGAATAGTATATTGACAAGCATAGGATTATGGATTACCGCTTATTGTGCGAGTAATCCATATACCGAATAATGTTGTTTAGGATACTTAGTTATCAAGTGCATCAAGCGTGAAAATGGTCGCAAAGTTTTGATGATTCGCCTCCAATCAAACTGATCTATGGTTAGATTTCTACTAAAATATTATTCTTTAAAAACACTGGTAAAATATCCGATTTTTGATATATAAAAGTAACCGAATTAATACACTGTGGATGTTTAAATGAAACTTGCTTATTTTGATATAATAAATCATAAATTTGTCTCGGATCACAACATTTTGTGGCGTATTTACTTAAAGTTTCCTTATTCATAGGAAGATGGGTGAGTTGAATTATAAAACTCAACATACGATCTTGCATAGTTGCGCCATTTTGCTCATACTCCATATGCAGCTTAAATAGCTCATCAAAGTATTCGTAAGCCATAGTAGAGTAACCCATAGCGTTTATTATATCGCATAGATTAAAGTATATTTGAGTATTAAACGCAGATATATATTCATCGTTAGCGTACCGAGTTAAAAACTCATCAAAGCTATGAATTAAATCTAATAATATTGGTTCATTCATTATATAATTCCATTCCTTTTTTACCGTGTTAAGTTGATTAAGAAAACCACATAACATAACGGTAAAATTTTATGTTATGTGGTTGATACAGTTAAATAATATTCACATCAAAAATGGCTGATAAGATATGCATAATACATTGGAACTCCGCCCTTACTTTGTTTAACTCCAGACACGTACATACGTTGGTTTTGATCATTCGGGTTTGAAGTGATAGTCGACAAAGTCTGAAAAATTGAGCTAGAAAATTCGACCCATTCTGACGGTGACCATGATTTTTCTGTGGTAGAGTATTGGTCTTTTACCGCAATAAATGGTGCTGGATTGCCAGGGTAGCTCCAATTGATCATGCCAGGTAATGAGCCAGTAGTAGTTCCTGCCACGTACATAGCCCCATTCTTTAACTGGGTAACAGAATTTGCCATAGTATCATGTCCATCTACTCCAAATTCAGTACTGAATACGGCGCATGAACTGCTGGGTGTGACTGGTATATAAAATAAAAAAGCACCTTTATTACCGTCGCTTGGGAGGTATGTCTTGCCGTCCTTGTCGTCTAGCCAGGATATTGGATAGTTAGTCGCCCCAACTATTACTTTATATTGACATCCATTATAATTGTGGACAACTATATCCCGTGCATCAACCGAGGCCTTGCCTTCATTATCGTCATTATGCTCAGTTGAAGTTCCAAATTGGGAAAAATTTACAAAAGATAAATCATTTTTTATTTCCATGATAAATCCTTGAAAATCATCCTTTGATCCATATATAACAGAAGGTGAAACAGATTGTTTAGATGAGTTTACTCTTACAGAATCAATAACATTTTGAGTCCTACCGACAATATATAGGTTACTACTATCTGAGTTGCTGGTGGCGATTATAGCGTTAGAGTAGAGTTTATCTCCATTACTTCCTCCATTTGGGTAAAAACTAATTTTACTATCTGGAGTGCTTTCTCCTTTAGCTATATTAAATCGATATACAAACCCGTCAATATCATCATCATCACCGCCTTTATTACTACCAGTTACATATAAGTAATTACCTACAATAGTAGCACCACGAGCTTGATAGTATTTACTATAATCACTGTCGCCTTCTTCATATGTCCAGTTTCTGGTTAATCCATCGCTAGAAAATTGAGCTATAAATAGTCTGCTATTTGAGTCATTATTATTTTTATAGCTAAGCCCGATGAGATATATTTTTTCGCTGCTATCTAATAAAATTTTATTTATTTTATATTGCGTAGAATCAGCGCATCCACCTGGACATATAAGGCCTGGCCATTGTTCAACGCTACTGCTGTTGTATTTGAGTAAATAAAATGGTTTATTGCTAGAAGTACTACTTGTGGCAAGTTGTCCAGCTATGTAAATATTTCAGTATTGGTCAGTAGTAGATACTGTTGACACTGATTCAACGACATAATTATTGCTGCTCCAATAGCCCTGAATTTCATTATTAACATCATATAGAAATGTATTAAATTCAGCGTAGTTTGGTGAAGGAGTATTACCGCTGGTGTCTTTAACCGCGCTGGTTAAACATACGTAGTAATTACTAGTCGTTTGGTAGGTTAGAGACTCAATGAGAGGAAAGGTATAGGTATTATTTCCATTATCAATCATTTTATAAGTACCCAATGCTGCAGAAGAGCAGTTACCAAGACGAATAGTTACTGTACTCTCACTTACTCCTACCATGGGCTTACTAAACATTACTTGAATATTATGCGGATTGGTACGCGGGCTCAGAAAACCATTTTCAGTATTTAGTACTTTTAGGGTCGGGGCTGTTTTATCAGCTCCTGTAGTATAATATATTTTTGTTTGAGTTAAATGATTGCCGCTAGTGTCAATTATTGCGCTTTCTAATAGTAGGGTATAATTGCTATTATTAGCCAGGGTTTGATACGGGGTAATTATGTAACTAGTTCCACTGCCGGTTATCATAATTGGTACAGATTCACTAAGATTACCATTTTTTAATAACAGAGTATTATTTGGGTTTTTGACACTGCTGCTATCCATATTAGTACTAAATGTTAGGGAAATTGACGGATTAGGGTTGGTGGTAAGTGTACTACCATCTGCTGGAGTTACATCCACTAATGTTGGTGATGTTGAATCAGAAGTAGTAAATGTAAACGGTGTTGATGGTGTTGTTACATAATGACCAAATGAATCTAAAATGCCTGAACCTACTACTACGTAGATCGCTGAAGCAGTTGGCAAAGCACCAGAAGTAGGCTTGACTGTAACTGTTGGGTTTGTACTCGCATCAAAAGTGGATGGTATTTCCTCACCAGTTGCAGAACCTTTATGTAAGCTTATCTGCCCATCTAAAGTGTCTACATTAATGGAATTAGTAAAAACTAATTTTATAGGTGTTGAAGGAGATACTCCAGATGCGCCATTTACGGGCTGACTCATACTTACAGTGGTGCTTGAGCCGTTCGACTCTATTAAACCAAATTGTTTATAGTAATAACTACTGCTGCTTTTATCAGTTTCTAGCGCAATTTGACTGCCACTACTAGTATAGTTATAAATTTGATAATAAGTGCTGCCATATCTAGCTGTCAAATATAAGTAATATTGTTTACCAGGGGTCAGTGAGGCGGTTATGGTGAATATTTTACTTTCTTGGTCACGTGCTATGGAAATAGGTATGGTTGTACCTGTACTTGAGTAACTTGCTGACGTGCTAATTTTCACATAGGAAGTACTACTAGCCCCTTTCATACCTGATTCACTATAAATTACCTGTATTGGCGTATTTGAGGGACTATTTTTTCCTAACGGATTCAACAGGGCGGCAGTTGGTGCTTCAGAAGTACCGGTAGTAAATGCCATTGAAAATTCTGATGCCAAAGATGCTCCGCTGCTTGCTTGAACTCCAGTTGATACAACCACTCTATATTCTGTGTTAGATGCGAGCTTTACAGGGCTAAATATAACTGCAGTAGCGTCATTATTAAAATAAAAACTAGTTAACGGCTGTGCTTGATCAAAAATCCCGGTTGTTGAGTTTTTAGCATATATTCCAATAGTATTGGTAGTTACCGTATTTTTATTAATAGGAGCGCTAAAAACTAAAACAATGCTTGGATGACGAGATACATTTGTGCTGTTAGAGCCAACACTGCCGTATTCAGTTGATTCTTGTACCGTAAGATATGTTGCTGCTGCCACAGCTCCATTGCTGCTGCTCCCACTACTGCTGGCGTTGCTGCCGGTGTTATTACAGTTGGTAAGGATAATTAAAAGTATGGGCAGAAATAATATACCCGCCAATTTACGTAAGTATTTCATAAAACTTTTCTCCTAATAAATTAGTTTTATTCTAAATCTACAATAATAATTAGACTACTGATTGATGAAATCATAGTGCAAATATTATATTATTAGTCGTGATTATACGGTTAATAAAATAATTATTCCTACCTGCTTTTAATGTAGGCATACTAAAACCCTTGAAATTAGTTAAAAAAAGGATATCTGCTAAAAATGATGGTATGAATTTTTTCTTAATCGCTACATAATTCGTTCTGTGAAGATTTTTTTGGGTGGTTAAACTAGTTTTTTAGGTGGCTAGGCTACCGATTTATAAGGAATTTATTATGGCTTTTTATGCACCACCAAGTAATTTTACTTTTGAGACAGTAACAAATACTATGGGTAATAGTATTGGCGGAATGGAAGAACAAATGTATTCCCAACTTGCTGATTTGGAAAACAATCCGAATCCGTCAGAACAGGATTTAGAAGTTTTTCAGGCTAATATGCAGATTTGGTCAAATTTAATTAATATGGAAAGTTCAATCATCAAAGTATATGGTGATACCATGAAAAACGTGGTTACTAATATGGGCAGCTAAAAATAAGCTAAATGAATGGCGTAAAAATAATAAACGCTATAATATACTCAAAGTATTTGAATGTTGGACTAGGAATATTGCAATAAATTGCGACGACATGTACAAATTAGTACATGAGGAGCAATTTATAAAATATGACAAAGTTCAGCTTTCAAAGACGAAGAGTATATAATTATATTTATGATCAAAGTGTAGCAATAGCGGCAATCTTTTGAAGGAGTTTATGATGTTAAAATATAAATAATTGGAGCATCACTTTATACCACAGTTATGTGGAAATATTTATTGTTACTACTCAGCCTATATCACTGATAACTGTGTCATACAGTTAAAGTCGCAATCCTCATGTACTTGTTGTACATTCCGGTTGCTTTGTTTAAC
>JAUPUP010000013.1 GCA_030917485.1 Pseudomonadota bacterium | reverse complement strand
TTTGTTATGGCGGAAAATTAATAATTCCTTCATACCTACAAACCCGTGATTTTGAATTATTCTATAATTTATGTGCTAATGAACGAGTTACGGTACTCAATCAAACCCCGACAGCATTCTATCAGTTTATGCAAACGGTACTTAGTAAAGGTAATTTTAATAGTTTACCTGATTTACGCTATGTGATTTTTGGTGGAGAGGCAATTAACCTGACTCAATTAAAACCGTGGTTTAAAACCTACGGCTATAATAAACCACAGTTAATTAATATGTACGGAATAACTGAAACTACGGTACATACAACTTATAAACCAATTACTGCAGAAGATATCAACAATAACTCATTAATTGGGGTTACTATTCCTGACCAATTTGCTTATGTATTAGATAATAATCTACAACCATTACCAATCGGAGCCATTGGAGAGCTATACATCGGAGGAATTGGATTGGCTCGCGGCTACCTTAATTTGCCCCAATTAACCAAAGAAAGATTTATCCACAATCCATTTCAAACTGATGAAGAAAAACTAAATAACGTCAATGATAAGTTATACAAAACAGGCGATCTGGTACGCTACCTATCTGATAGAACACTTGAGTATATCGGTCGCAATGACTTTCAGGTTAAAATCCGCGGGTTTAGAATTGAGCTAAGTGAGATTGAAGTTGCTATAAACAACAGTCATCCAGATATTCAGCAAGCTATAGTTTTGGTGTATGAAAAATCAACACAGGACAAGTCAAAATATTTAGTAGCCTATTATGTATCCAAGCATAAATTGGACGAGATAACAATACATCAGAAATTATCAGATATGCTGCCAGATTACATGCTACCCAATGTATTGTTATGGTTGGAGCGTTTGCCACTCACAATAAACGGTAAATTAGATCGGGCAGCATTACCAAAACCACAACTTAGAACTGATAATTGCTATGTAATGCCTGTGAATGAAATTGAAAGAACATTGTGTCAGATATGGCAAAATGTTTTAGAAATAGAACAAGTTGGCACACAGGATGATTTCTTTAAAATAGGTGGTGATTCAATTATTTCGATTCGTCTAGTAGCTAAAATGAAAGCTATAGGCATTAATGTAAGTACTCGTGATATTTTTATTCATAGAACTATCAAAAATATTTTAGATTGCTGTGACATAGCAGAAATAATTTCTAATGTTGAATACATTAGGTTTAGCTTAGTTGGCGATGCGGAAAAAATTATTGCAGTAAATCGATTTAATCCTAATCAGATAGAAGATATTTACCCAGCCAGTTATTTACAAATGGGGATGGTGCTTGAATATGAAAAGAACAATAGTAATTATCATATTGTGACCACACACATAATTAATCAGATTTTTAACGTAGAGTTATTTACACAAATATTCAATGGCTTAATTAATAAACATGCGCTACTTAGAACTGCTATTATACATGATAAAACCTATGGTTTCATTAACGTCCAATATAAATCAATTAATGTAACAGATAAACTGCATGTAGTAGATAATACCATAATAGATAAGCTGATAACCGATGAATTAAACCACAAGATAAACCCAGAAAATCCTGGCATGTTTAGGATAGTAATTAAACCACAAGAAAACTGGTTTACCCTTATATTAACTACACACCATGCAATTGAAGATGGCTGGAGTGTTGCATCGTTAATTGCTGAATTTATTACTGCATATTGTAATAAAAGCTCCCCACAAAAATGTATAATTCCTTCATATGCTAAATTTATATCTAGTGAGCAGCAGGTATTAAATAATATTAAATTTAAGGAATTTTGGTTGAACTATTTAAATAATTATGAGCCGGATAATAGACAAAAACTTATATTTGATTATACCTTGCCCAAACCGATTGAACAGTTTGAAGTTATACAAAATCTAGATAACACAGTTAGCCTACAAACGTTGGCTTTAGCCAATAAGCTAAATATATCACCCGACCTAATTTTTTTATCCGTTTATACACTAGTATTGTCAAGGTTTCTTAATCGCAATGATTTGGTAGTAGGGGTGGTGGTTAATAACCGCCTCGAAGAACCTGGTGGTGATAAGCTATTCGGTTTGCATTTGAATACAATACCAGTTAGGTTTAATATTGACAACGATAGCTTTAATAATGTGGATAATTATATAAGCAGGGTTGGAGCAAATAAATTAGCAGTGGATGAATATAAGCTATATCCATATGGAAAAATAAAGTCAGATATGGGCATGCATGAAGATATTTACCAATGTGCATTCAACTATACAAATTTTCATATTGTAGGAGATATTTATGATACCGGATTAATAAAGTCATCTGATTCAAATGCTAATGTTAATATACCATTAGTATTGAATATTAGCAGAACTTATGATAAATTTGCAATTCATATTAATGCTAACAGTGAGTTTATTGATAAAAATACAGCTCATCAATTACTGGACTATTTTAGAACATATTTATGTGATACTTTAGAAAATAATAGTGTCAATTTATTGCCCAAGAAAGATTATAACAAAATTATTCATGTTTGGAATAATACAGATAAAGCATATTTAAATAATAAGACCATTCATCAACTATTTGAAGAGCAGGTGCAAAAAACTCCGAACGATATCGCTGTGGTTTATGAAAATCAAAACATAAGTTATGCTGAATTAAACATAAAAGCTAATCAGTTGGCGCATTATTTAAGCAGCACCTATAAAATAGCTAAAGATGATTTGATTGCATTATACACTAATCGATCACTGTATATGATAATTGCCATGTTGGGAGCATTAAAAGCAGGGGCAGCATATGTTCCAATAGACCCAGACTACCCTCATGAGCGTTTCCTACACATACTAAAAGATAGTTTACCTAAAGCAATTTTAACTCAGAATGAATATCAATCTAAATTAATTAAATCAACATCTGAAATTAATTCTCGATACCCATTGGATATTTTAGCTTTAGATAATGAAGAATTTTGTGCAGCTTGTCTATCTAGTCAACCAGTGTATAATCCACAGATTTATACTGCAAGCAACAGTCTAGCATATGTAATTTATACTAGCGGTACAACTGGAGTACCCAAAGGAGTAATGATTGAGCATAAAAGTGTAGTTAACCTTGTTCAATATATAATCCCACGGCATCAGTTAAACCTATATAACAACGTACTTTTTTACTCAAATTATGTTTTTGATGCTTCGGTATATGAAATATTTCCAGCTTTATTAAATGGTAACCAACTATTTATTGCCAATGAAGTTATACGACATGATTTAGGACAGTTAATTGAATATATAAATTTGAATCAAATATCTGTGTTATTTCTCCCAAGTGTTTTAGTACCAGAATTTGTGAATCAATATAACGGTACTAGCGTAAAAGTATTATTTACCGGAGGGGATTCGTTGCAGAATCTGCCAAAATATAATCTTAATTATTCAATTATTAATGAGTATGGACCAACAGAAAATACGGTTTGCACTACCACATACGATGTTAAAAATAACGTTCTAATTGGCAAAGTTATCGACAACGGTAAATGTTATATATTAGATAATAATCAACAGCCATTGCCAGTTGGGGCAATCGGAGAGTTATACGTAGGCGGTGCAGGATTGGCACGTGGATATTTAAATTTACCAGATTTAACCGAAGAAAAATTTATACCAAATCCATTTCAAACAGAATTAGAAAAACTACACAAGATAAATGAAAGATTGTACTGTACAGGAGATTTAGTTCGATATAGGTTTGATGGCAATATTGAATATATTAGACGTAACGATTTTCAAGTTAAGATTAATGGTTTACGCATAGAGCTCGGCGAAATTGAGAATACCCTTTTAAGTTATCGTAGTATTAGGCAAGCTGTGGTCGTCGTTCATGAATATAATAGTGGCGATAGTGCCGACAGTGTTAAATCTCTGATAGCTTATTATGTGGCAGATAGTAGACAGGATGAAGATGGTATAGTAAATTATTTAGCCGATAAACTACCGGAATATATGCTGCCGAGGCACCTAATTTATTTAAGCAGTTTACCGGTTACAAATAATGGCAAACTGGATAGAGGAGCATTACCGAAACCAACCTCAGATCAATCAACTGAATATGTAGAGCCAAAAAATGATTTAGAGATTATGTTATGTAATGCATATACCCAGGTCTTGCGCCTAAAAACTGGAAAAGTAGGTGTTACCAATGATTTTTTTAAACTTGGTGGCAACAGTATTTTAGCCATTAAATTGATTAGCCAACTTAATCTACAGCTACAGTTAAAACTTAAAGTAGTTGATCTGTTTGTAAGCAAAACCGTTGCTAAACTTGCAGAGATAATAGGACAGCAGCAACAATTAGCTACGCAAATTTGTGTAAAGCTAAATGATGCTAAAAATTGTCCGAATATGTTTATGATTCACCCTGGAACAGGTGGTTGTGAAGTATATACCGCTTTGGCTAAAGATTTAGAGCACAAATTCATCTGTTATGGTATTGATTCATATAATATATATTCTGTCAACAAAATAGATAATTTATCTCAGTTGGCTGCTTATTATTTAGCGCAAATCGATAAAGTAATGCACCAAACTAATCAACAGGAGTATATATTATTAGGTTGGTCATTGGGTGGACAAATTGGAGCTGAGATTGCTGCTATTCTGGAGGCACGCGGGGAAACGAAAATTAAATTAATTTTACTAGATACATATTTTACCTCTCCAAATGAGGATTCGGATATGCATACAAAAACATCCGTTAACAATGATATTCAATGGTTACAATCATATTTACTCAATACCTATGATTTACAATATGCACAAAGTGTTATTGCAAATATGCCGATTCAAGATAAATTGGCAAATACTCAAATTTCACGGAAACTGAAACATACAGAAATTTATTTATTCAAAGCAATGATGCCATACAGGTCGGAATCAGGTAATTTGATTCAAATTAGCAATAATAACCATGTTGATTTAATTTGCCTCAAGCATAATTTAATATCTACAGTGATGCTTGAATATGCACATCATTTCAATATACTGGCAGATAAGCAAATACTTAATTATATTTGTAACATACCATGTGTATATTGAAACTAATAATCATGCGCCCTACATTTAACCAATTATCATGGAGGATATCCAAGAACAAGACACTTATTGTAGAATAAAACCCGCTCAATATGATAAAATACTCTAGTTTAATTTTTAATTAGGGCATACATTTTACATGGCAATAATTTTAGGCATTGAAACTTCTTGTGATGAAACCGGAGTGGCTATATACTCTGGAAGTAGAGGATTACTAGCTAATACACTGCACTCACAGATAGACTTGCATCAATTATATGGGGGGGTGGTGCCAGAGCTAGCATCGCGGGATCACATAAAGAAAATAATCCCCTTAATTAAAGAATGCCTTAACCAGGCTCAATTAGATAAGCACCAAATTGACGCTATTGCTTACACCGCTGGACCTGGTTTAAACGGTGCGCTGTTAATTGGGGCTAGTGTTGCTAATGGAATGGCTTTTGGCCTCAATAAGCCAACCATACCAATTCATCATTTAGAGGGTCATTTATTATCACCGTTATTAAACGTAGATAAACCAGAGCCGCCTTTTATTGCACTTTTGGTCTCTGGAGGACATAGCCAGCTTATTTTAGTCTCGCAAATTGGAGAATACACTATGCTTGGCGATACGCTAGATGATGCAGCTGGTGAAGCATTTGACAAAACCGCCAAAATGCTCGGCTTACCCTATCCAGGAGGTAAATATCTGGCTAAGCTTGCTCTAAATGGATTAGAAAAATATAAACTTCCTCGCCCAATGATCCATAGCAATGATCTAAACATGAGTTTTTCCGGCTTAAAAACAGCAGTATTAACTTTAATAAACAATCTAAAACAACAAGAAACTGATAAGCAACTCAAACAAGAAATGAAGCAAAACATAGCCAAATCAATTGAAGAAGCAATAACTGATGTATTGGTAAAAAAATCCCTCAAAGCAATTGAACAAACGGGAATTAAACGTCTAGTTGTATCTGGAGGCGTAAGCAGTAACTTAAGTTTAAGAAACAAATTAAATCAACAAAAAAACATTACAGTATTTTATCCGCCACTTGACTTGTGTACCGACAATGGATCTATGATAGCACTGGCCGGTCATACGCGCCTTACTTATGCAAAATATGATTATAATTTTACTGTGATGCCGCGGTGGCCTCTTACTAGCATCTAGGTTATTTACTAGCAGCTAGGTTATTATTTATGTTGCCATTTATAACAGGTACAATTACACTACTGCTCCTCTGAGTAGTAACATTGAAAGACAAAAAGAGTATATGCTTGAACAAATCCTAACACAAATATATCCACTAAATGAATATAACGTAATTCTGGCTAATGGAAATTTTCCTACAAATTCATATTTAATTTCACTCATTCACCAAGCCAAAACAGTTATTTGCTGTGATGGAGCTGTTACTAAATTACTCAAGCACACAATATACCCAAATCATATTATTGGTGATTGTGATACACTAACTAAAGAAATACGCCAATATTTTGCTGACCAAATTATTACGATTCCAGATCAAAACACGAATGACTTAACCAAAGCCGTACACTTTGCTTATCATACCCTGCATCTCGATAACATTATTGTCTTAGGCGCAACCGGTTTAAGAGAAGATCATAGTATCGCTAATATTGCATTGCTTGGAGAATATATAAAAATCATTAATGATATAGCCATCATAAGTGATTATGGAATTTTTAATGCTCACTCGAAACCAGTACAGTTAAAAACGATACCGGGACAACAAATCTCATTTTTTACACTAAACCACAGCACTACCATTAACTGCAATGAATTAAAATGGCAATTAAATAATTTTAATCTAACTTCATGGTATCAAGGTACTTTAAATGAAGCAGTTGCTGACATAATTAATTTAGAGATTAGCGACACAGTTATAATCTTTAGGTCTTTTGAAATCAAAACTAACAGTGAGGTTACTGCTGTCATCTAAGAACATGTTCAACATCTTCCAATCTATTGCTTTTTTAACTTCGTTAGCAAGTCATAACGATTAAAGATTATGAACATGCTCTAAGCAATAAACCTAAATACTGATTATTTGCTATTTTGCTATCAATCACTGTCAATCAGCCTTGATATAATCAGTAATTTTATCATTAAAATACACAGTACCACTCTCAACATACATATGCGTGCCAAGCACTCCATTATTATTAGTTATATACCCTTTTTGCACCCAAATATTAATTTGATTGTCTAACAGAATATTTACAACTTTGGTTAACGCCTCAGAGCTTTGTTTATCCATCTGCGCATTACCAGCACTCAATAAATACTGCATTTGTAGTACAAACATATAATTAAGAATAGATTTTGGTACACTCAAACGTATATCAGCCACAAGTTTTTGTATAAATTGTTTTTGGTCATTTACATCTGACAAAACAAAATTATTAGTGCTTGCATACCCCGATATTTTAACCGCTCCATCCGGGGTCATCATCGAGAAATTGTTGAGCTTTATCAATGGCTTATCAACTAAAATAGGAGCAAAATATTGCTTCAAATTTTTAATGAGAATCTCTCTATTTTTAGCTTTTTCCGATAAAGACTGGCTATTTTTATCCATAACAACCACCTCAGATAACTTATTCATCAAATGGCTAAAAGGAATTGATGCAATATGGGCAACTGACAAGTCTAGATTTATAGGACCATAAGTCTTATTGTTAGTTACGAGTGACTCCACATTAATAACAGCATCCGCACTAAAAAAATTATTCTTATCACTACTGTTAGATTTATAAGAAATATTGCTAAATAAAAAATTGTCGGGGTCAATCGCATCAATACCGTTTAAAAACTCGGCAGAGCTAATCCCAGTTAACATATGCAATATATCTCCAATTTTAAAATCAATCTTTAACCGTTCTTTCCACTCAACCTTAACCAAATCTATATGTAATGACACACCACCAATCTTAATTTGATTTATGCTATCACTTGAATTAGAGCTATAAATTAAATTTCGCATTACAGCCACTCCTTTAGTCGGAGCTAATAATTCAAATCCTGGCAGTAATAATTCTGTCTTAAACTTACTAAAACTGGCATCATATTTAATAATTGCGTCCATTCCTCCCCAAATAACCTTTACACCAGATACAGCTTCGGAATAATCAAATTTTGGTGAATGAATTTTAAACCTGCCTGATTTGTCGATATAAATAAGATTATCTACTTCTAATGGAGGTCGATTATTAAAAAATTTATTTAGCATATTTAACATGTTTTCAGGATAAGTAATACTTGTCCTTGCATAGGCTAATGTAGGCACAAAATACCCATTGAGAATTCCAGCAAAGATTCCATGTTCAATGTGGGTTGTGTAATGAATCGAATAATTTGAGTAATTTTTAACCAGTTTGATATTAGATGATTCAGCATTATTTCCGGGTAAAATGCTCAATACTGCTGTCAACGCCTGATTATTTAATGAAATATCTGCCGTTGAATCAGAACTAAATATCCCCCTATGATATTTGCGGTTTTTTATCTGAATAAAGGGAGATTCAGAAAATCTCTTAAATTGCTTATTCATTTGCGTTTCAGTAATAAATCCAAAAACATATGCTGTAGTAAGCTGTAGCAACACTAGAGCAAATAATACTATTATAGCGATCTTAAATTTTAGCTGGTATATTTTTTTGAGCATAATTATTACCTTTAGGACTTCTTTAATTGCACAATATAAGCAAATGATTTATAATATCTAGTATATTTCTATACTCAAAGACTCAGATTATATGTTAATATTGGCGTAATTATAGCATTTATGGAGAATAAACAATGACAGATTGTATTTTTTGCAAAATTAATGCAATATTAACCCCGACAGAATTCATCTATAAAGATGAGGAAATGTCCGCTTTTTATGATATATCCCCCAAAGCGCCAGTTCATTTTATGATAATTCCTAAATTACATATTGAATCAATGGATGCTCTAACAGAACAACATATAAATCTAATTGGCAAAATGATGTTAAAAGCAAGTACCCTAGCCAAGGAGCATGGTTTAAAGGGATACAAAGTAAAGATAAATACTGGAGTTGAGGGTGGTCAAGAAGTTTTTCATTTACACATACACGTACTTGGCAGGAGTTATAAATAAATGGGTAGTTTTAGTATATGGCACTGGTTACTAGTACTATTAATCATTGTATTAATTTTTGGAACTAAAAAACTTAAAAACATTGGGCATGATCTTGGATACGCAATAAAAAACTTCAAAGAATCTATGCACGGTAATACTAATCCAGATGATAACAGCAATCCTGACAGCAGTAAGATTGATAAGAATACCGTGGTCAATAAAGATGACAATATGAATAATATAACCCATAATAGTGAAAAATAAGCATGTTTAATATTAGTTTTAGCGAAATACTGCTTATTCTAGTCATAGCCCTGCTTGTGTTTGGACCGAATCAACTACCCCAAATTGCTAAAACAGCGGGAAGGTTATTATTTAACTTGCGTAATTATTTTAGTCAAATCAAACAAGACGTATATGAGCAAAGTGGAATAAATAATTTAACTGATACTAAACAAGATCTGGCTGATATTTATGCGCAAATAAAAAATGATCTTGCTACTATAAATGCTCTAAATAATAACCTTAGCTTACCTTACCATTCGCCTACTGAGTATTGGGAAGAACTCGACTTTGAACATCCGCCGGAGCTATCGGACAATATGTTATTTGATCACCGTGAAAATAATACCATACATTAATAAAATAAACCCATAGATTATTTTGATACAAAAAATCATAAAGTAATAAAATGAACCAAGAACTTATTAATCATTTAATTGAACTACGCAAACGAGTAATATTAATTTTATTCGGCTTTATTATCATATTTTTGAGCCTATTTCATTTTGCTAACCAGATTTATGCATCTTTATCTAAACCACTCTTCAGCTATTTACCTCTTGGGACAAAATTAATTGCAACAGATATTACCTCACCATTTTTTGTACCGCTTAAATTAACTGCAATTGTGGCTTTTGTAATTGCATTACCCAATACAATTTACCAGACCTGGCAATTTATAGCCCCAGGACTTTATAAAAGGGAGCGCAGGCTTCTTGCTGGAGTAGTGATTTTTGGGCTAATTTTGTTTTTTTTGGGAATTATTTTCTGTTATTTTATTGTTTTACCTACCCTATTTAACTTTATTAGTCGTATTAAAGCATCTGACATAGAGATGTTTACCGATATAAGTAAATATCTTGATTTAGTACTTAACTTATTCTTAGTTTTTGGTATTTCGTTCCAGCTACCCATTCTCATTTTTCTGCTAATCAATTTTAATGTAATAACCCACCATAAACTGTCCAGTTTACGTAAATATGTATTGGTGGGGGTGTTCATACTCGCTGCAATTATTACCCCACCTGATGTACTATCTCAAACATTGTTAGCTATCCCGCTATACATACTCTACGAAATTGGTATGTTTGCTGGAAAAATATTTAGTCGCTCATACACGCTCATATAATTATTAACATAAATAATCATTACCTAGAATAAGAAAGATAACTAATGGATCAAATATTAAATTTTACTCATGAAAGTAAATTATTACTCTACACTTTTATAATTATGTTACTCGCAATTATTGCCCTACTTACTAATAAAATAAAACAACCAGCCGTGCTTGGACAAATTTTAGTGGGATGTATAATATCTATCCTGGCCAATCATAATATAATATTTTTTAAGGATATGACACACGAACCAGTTCTAGGGTTTTTGGCTGAATTGGGCAGTATTCTACTCTTATTTGAAATCGGTCTAGAATCTAAACTACAAGAAATAACTAACTGCGGTCGCCATGCGCTCATTGTAGCAATAACTGGTGTAACAGTACCATTTATATTAGGATATTTTATATTAACCCCATTAATTGCCCCTCATTATACATTGAGCCTATCCCTATTTATTGCCTCAATACTAGCAGTTACATCAACTGGAATTTCAGTATCCGTATTTAAAGATATGGGTATTTTACGCCAAAGGGCAGCACAAATTGTATTATCTGCATCAATTATTGATGATATTATTGGATTAGTTTTACTCTCGATTATTACCGAACTTGAGCAAAGCGGTAATATTAATCTGTTACATATACTCACAACTTTAATTTTAGTATTTTTGTTTTTTGTGATTAGTTGGATAGTTGGCAAATTAATATTACCCCAGATAACCACCAGAATTACTAGTAAAATTAGCAAGGACGATAATATAATTACTTTCACAGTTATAGCATTTTGCTTATTCTTAGCGTGGATGGCTCAATTAGTTGGATTAGCGCCAATAATTGGGGCATTTACGGCAGGATTACTCATACAAGAAAGTTATTTTAAGGACTATAAATTTACTAGAATAACCAGAGACACTACTATATCAGCCATACATAATCAGCATATAATCAAACTCATTAGTCAAATCGGTACTATATTTATACCAATTTTCTTTATTTATGCAGGAATGCAAGTAAATATAGCAAATGGACTAAACTACACAACCTTAAAACTAACAATCTTATTAAGCATTTTTGCTATTTTTAGTAAAAGCCTCTGCGGTATATTTTTACCTAAAACGATCAATAAGTGGATAGTTGGGTTTGGTATGGTACCACGTGGTGAAATTGGAATAATTTTTGCCCTTGCTGGACTCAAATTTAAGTTAATTGATAATAATCTCTTTACTGCACTGCTATTGATGGTGATAATTACTTCAATAATTACTCCAATTATACTAAACCGCTTAGTTAAACCAATAAATTTAGATAGCCAAAATAACGTGGCAAATGAAAATAATCTGGAATAATTCCACTAAAAGTAGGACTCCAGGCTAAAAATTTACAGGTGTCAAGGCTGCGCGACCAGTTTATATTTTTATCGTGCCTGGCAAAAGAAGCCACTCGAAAGAAATTAATCCGATAATTATGCTTTAATTCGCCCAAGATAGCCAAAGGCAGCACAATCTCGCCACTCCATGAATCAGCGCCCTTAAGAACTCCGGCTTGAATTCCACTTTCACGCCCATCAAAATATGACAATGTATTCAAAGAGCCACGTCCGTCTGGATTATCAACCCATGCCGAAAACAAAGCATTATTAGGATTTAGCTCTATTTCGACATATTTAATTGGTGTATCGCTGCCCGGAGCAATAAATATCTCAAAAACCTCCTGATTCCACATATCCGAATTATCCTGAGTATAATTGTTATCATCCACAAACGGATTATTAGTATTATTAAACTTTATTACAATGGCTTGTCTGTGCGCATCATAACTAAGCATAATATTACACGGATATTGGGGACATAACTTTCCATTAGTCGCTAATGAAAAGCTCTCTGGCTTCAGATTAACCACAGCTCCTGACAGGGGTAGATTAATCACATAAGATGATAAGATATTACTATCATCTGACACATTATTTGAAATATTATCAATCATATTAGAAACATTCATAAGACTATCCTATAAAACATAGCTAGTACGCCTGCAACTTGCCATGAGATTTTTATATACCCTGACCCCATAGATTATCATATTTTACATATCTTGCTGCAATATTTAACTTTTTAGGTCTTTATATAACCATAAACCCCAGAAACCACAATGAATTATTTCAATATAAGATAAAAAATTAAGTTTAGCCTCACCAGCAAATCACGTAATTAATTACAAATAGCATGTATATACGAATTCAATAAAAATATTTGCATAAATATATTTAAATATTTTAAATGTGTAAAATAGCTGAAAAGCTCAGCAGCAGAACGGTTTACAAGGTAATAGACAAGATATATCAGACAGATATGCAAAAAATGCAGGTATCATAAAAATAATATAAAGAGTATACTGGATACTTGAAGGCTATTAGATGGATTAAGTGGTTAAAAGTTTAATAGTTATAATTTAAAATAAACATTTTGGGGATATAAAAATCATGGAAAAAATTAACTTTACTAATGCAAACAGATTACATTTAATCTCAAACACTGGTCAAAAATATATTGACGCATGTTCTGGGACTTTTAATTTAGCTCTTGGATACAATCATCCAAAAGTAATTGACGCAGTTACTAAACAAATGCAAAAATTCTCTCACTTAAGCTCAAATTTTGAAACTGAAGAGCGCGGACAATTATTACAAGCATTACTTAAAGATGCTCCTGAAGGAATTGATAGAGTTTGGTTCCGTGACATAACCGGATCAACTGCAAATGAATGTGCAGTTAAAATGGCGCAAAAAGCTACTGGAAAAAACGGAATAATCAGCTTTTTTGGTTCACATCATGGGCAAACTGTATACACAACAGCATTATCCGGAAACGCATTTAGGAGAAGCGGGCTACCGGTAGCAATTAATTCTCAAGATACAATTAAAGTTCCGGCACCGTACTGCTATCGCTGCCCATATAAATTAAATCCGGCAACATGCAATACTCAATGCGTTGAAGCTATTAATGATTTTATTGATTACGCCTCAGCAGATAATATTGCCGCAGTAATTATAGAACCAATTATGGGTAATGGCGGTAATATTGTTCCACCAGCAAAAGTATTCAAAAGTTTAAATAAACTGGCTAAGGAACGTAATATTGCAATTATTGCTGATGAAGTACAAACTGGTATTGGACGTCTTGGCCACAAATATGGTAGTGAAGTTTTGGGATTAAAACCAGATATTATAGCATTAGCCAAGGGATTGGGTGGTGTAGGAATTCCAGTTGCAGCAGTAGTAATGAAGAGTAAATTTGACAACCTAAAATCATTCGAACATTCGTTTACTTCTGGAGCAAATATGATTTCACTGGTTGGTGCATTATCTACTCTAAATGTTTTGGAAGAAGAAAAAATTTATGCCAATGTTCTAAACCATGAAGGCCTGATTGAATCATCATTATTAAAATTAAAAGATAAATACAAGCAGGTTGGCGACGTAAGGGGCAAAGGATACATGTGGGGAATTGAAATAAATGATTTAGAAGGTAATGTTGCAAATAAAAATACTATCGACTCAATTATTGAAACATCTTTTGCAAATCAGCTAATAGTTAGACCTTCTCGTTATGGCTTTGGTAATGTAATTAAGGTGAGACCATCTCTAATTGCAAATGCTGAAGAAATAGAAGAAATTATGACGAAACTGGATAAAACGTTATCCACAACAATTAGTTAAACAATTAAATAGTTAAATTTATAAACAATTAAAATAGGAAATATACATTATGAAATACGATGCTTTAGTTTACAACGGTTCTTGGAATATTAATATTGAACAAACTGATATGCCACAAATAGATGATTATGGAATATTAGTAGAAATACAAGCTACCGGAATATGTGGTACTGATATGGGAATAATCATGGGTAAATATAGCGCTACACCAAAAGTTATACTTGGTCACGAATCATCTGGAATTGTAAAACAAGTAGGATCTAAGGTAAGCAAGTTTAAAGAAAACGATCGGGTATATATTGATCCAACTTTTTATTGTGGAGAATGCTTTATGTGCCGTACTGAACGCCCAAATCATTGCGAACTAAAAACAGTTACAGAGACCGGTGTATCAGCTCATGGAACTAATACTAAATTTTATGTTACTACTGAAAGATTTTTATACCACCTTCCGGAACATGTATCATTTGAAGGAGCAACTTTAGCTGAACC
>JAUPUP010000012.1 GCA_030917485.1 Pseudomonadota bacterium | reverse complement strand
TGAATACGGATTATATGGTGCTTCCTTTTCTGAGTACGGTGGTGGCGCAGATTGTAGCGTATCTTTTTTCTCAGTATCTCTTGGCTGCACAATTTCTGGGCTTGAATACGGATTATATGGCGCTTCTTTTTCTGAGTCCGGTGGTAGCGCAGATTGTAGCGTATCTTCTTCACGTTCTTGGGTTATTACTTCCTCCAATATTGGACTTCCTACACTCTTAGTACCATCGCCATTTACCATTTTCATAAGATAATTAAGATATGGCGGTTTACTCATTATTGGCGTTGGAGTAGATCGTGTTTGCTTTTTATTTGATGATATGTGGTTATCCTTAAGTAATAATCGAGATAATTCAGAATGTTGCCCTAGTATTTGTGTAGTATCAGTTATTTTTGCTTTCCCAAAGAAAAACTCCTTAATTTGTCTTAAGCCAAAACTACTGAATGACGGCAGCCAAGATTTTCTTGTGTTTTTACTTCCTAAACCGCCCGTATGTGGGTTTTTATCCAGCGTTTTTAAAATCTCTTGAGCATGCTGTTCACTAATATTAGAACCTGATCCGGGATCACATAAACTATTATTCTGACACCCGTATTTACGTAATATTTCAACTGCTTGTTGTATAGTAAATTTTTCTTCCACCCATGCTAATTTTTCATCCTCTGATTTTAAGTTGGTAAACTCTGATTCTAAATTTGCTTTACTGCCAATTCTTATCTTATCAGTTTTAGAAGGTGCTGATTTTGAGTTACTCCGAACCCATTGGGTTATTTTATTTGAGTTATTTGCGGTTTTGTCTAGGTTACTGGTATTATTAATGCAATTACCACCATGCCCCATCAACTCATCATTTTTACGCAAAGAATTTAAACTACTTTGGGATTTAAATTGTTCTGCAGTAGTGCTTGTTGTAACACCTGGGTTGGGGTGAAACAAACTAACTTCAGTTTTATTGTGGCTTGCTGGAGAAAATCCATTAGATTTATTATTACAAAATGACTGAGTACGAGGAACTCGATTTAGTGACATGCCCATGTGGTTGTATCCCATTAAAATAAAAAATACTAAACTTGTTAATTTTTCCCACTTACAATTAGCATTGCTAATATTTTTAAATCTTAATAAGTCTTAATAAGAAATTTTTACTTTTAGCATAGACAACCCAACCACTATAAACATAATTATAAATCAATGTTTATATGTAACGCAATATTTTTTAGAGTAGTTGTTCAGGTTCAAAATATTCATAGAAAAATAACAAACGCTTCAACGTAGTTTGAGAATAGTATTATAAGCAAATGGCATTATAATTTAGTCCAACCTAAATAGCTAAACATTAATTTCAGATCAATTATGTTATAATTGATAACTATGCAGTTGCAGATTTAACGGCCAAAATTTAGCAATAAGTCGCAACGCATACACAAAACACCTTGCTAAACTGAACAATCATTAAACACAGCCATTACCATAAAAATTTTATTATTGCAATTCTCATAGCGGTAATTGGAATAGCCCTTGAAATGCACTTAGTTCCCGGATTTCATAACTTAAAGGTTTTAGATAGGATACAATTTACTTCAGATGCAGTACCGTTTACCCTATATTTAAATTTTGATAAAACCATAGTTGGGTTAATCGTTATCGGGTTAACCTTAAAGTTATTGTAAAGGTGGCTTACTATATGTAACACTGGCAGCAATTGCTGGTATCGCATACGGATTGGTATATAAGATAAGCAGGAGAATTGAAGCTAGTATACTCACTCATTTTTTATTTAATTTAACCCATATTTTGTTTTTTACTTACCCAGCACTACCTAGCTAACATACAGGGGTTAACCGTAAAACCCGAATATATCAAGAAACACAACCGGTATTTGCCAAAATTAATCATAATACCTTCAAACCTGGCAGGCAAAACTAGTATAATATCTGTCTATAAAGTTAGAGTAATTTATTTTTATCAGCTTAAAATTATGCTTAGGTCGAGCTAAATTAGATTAGGCTAAGTTAGTAACAAAAACTAACCCCAGATTTTAAGCTAATAGGCAGCATACTGAACAAATACTTAAATAAATTTTTTACACACTAAAGGAATTAACTATAATGGAACAATATCGCGGAACTACAATTATTGCCGTTCGCTGTAAAAACTCAGTTAGCTTGGGTGGCGATGGACAAGTAACTTTAGGCAATGTGGTTATAAAATCTACTGCCAGAAAAATACGTCGCTTGTATCATAATCAGGTAATTGCCGGTTTTGCTGGTGGCACTGCCGACGCATTTACTTTATTTGAACGCTTTGAAGAGAAACTAGAAAAACATCAGGGGCATTTGCTCCGTTCGGCGGTTGAATTAGCTAAAGATTGGCGCACTGACCGAGCTTTACGCCGTTTAGAGGCTATGCTGATTGTAGCTAACAAGGAACATACTTTAATTATTACTGGTAACGGTGACGTTTTAGACCCTGAACACGGTATTGCTGCAATTGGATCTGGTGGTTCTTATGCTCAGTCCGCAGCACGTGCACTGCTCGAAAATACTAAACTCAACGCTGAAAATATTGTTAAAAAATCTTTAACTATTGCAGGTGAAATATGTATTTATACTAATAATAACCATGTCATAGAAACTATTAACTGGGAATAGGCAAGCCCACAATGACCACAGATACTAAAAAATTATTACCCATTGGAATATCCAGCTTTGAAAAAATTATCAACCAAGGATACTTATATGTTGACAAGACTAAGTTTGTCGCTAATTTGTCTGCCAATGGGGTTTATTATTTTTTATCTCGTCCACGTCGCTTTGGCAAAACCTTATTCCTTGACACCCTAAAACAAGCCTTTTTAGGTAAAAAACACTTATTTAACGGGTTATATCTAGAAAATAATTGGAATTGGAATATTCAATATCCGGTTATTCATTTCAGTTTTGGCGGTAGTTCCGCATTTAATAGTCAAGATGCATTATTCGCAATTATTCGTAATATTCTGACTCAAGCTGCACAGCAATATTCGGTTAGCATAGATGTTAGCAATATAGGGGTCGGATTCAGTCAGCTAATTAAAGCTATTCACACTAAATGCCAACAACAAGTAGTAGTTTTAATTGATGAATACGATAAACCTATATTAGATGTAATTACTAGTATTGATGAATCTATAGAAAATCGAGAGATTTTAAAAAGCTTATACTCGGTAATCAAGGATTGTGATGCATATTTGCGATTTGTACTATTAACTGGGGTGAGCAAGTTTAGTAAAGTTAGTTTATTTAGTGGTTTAAATAACCTTGAAGATATAACTCTAACCCCAGAATTTGCCGATATTTGTGGTTACACCGCAACGGAATTAGATATAAACTTTACCCAGTATTTAGATGGGGTTGATAGACTCAAACTTCAACAATGGTATAACGGCTATAATTTTACTGGATGTACAACACAAAATGTGTATAATCCTTTTGATATTTTACTATTTCTTAAAAATAAAACCTATAAAAATTACTGGTTTGAAACCGGATCACCAAGTTTTTTACTAAAATTATTAATAAACCAGCGCTATTCAATTCCTAATCTAGAAAATTTGACAGTGGGCGAGGAAATACTAAATAGCTTTGATATAGAAAATATTAGCGTAGAAACACTTTTATTTCAAACTGGGTATTTAACTATAAGTAGGATGATAACCAATCCGTTTGATGGCATAAATAGATACGTATTAAATTATCCAAATCATGAAGTAAGAAATAGCTTAGCTACCAGCTTAATCAATTATTTTGTTCAGGACAAAATGCAGTTGTCCTCCGTACACAATAATCTGACTACTGCATTGATAAACCGTGATTTTGGGCAAATTGAAGAGCACATAAGACGCTTTTTTGCCAGTATTCCGTATAATTGGTATACCAATAATAACCTGGCTCATTATGAAGGTTACTACTGCAGCATAATTTATAGTCTATTTAACTCACTCGGCATAACTGCTATTCCAGAAGAAGCTACCAGTCACGGCAGAATTGACTTGAGTTTAGACGTGTTAGAGTATTATATAATTTTAGAGTTTAAACTTAATAAAAATGGCAATGCGCAATCAGCAATACAACAAATAAAAGAGCGGGGATATACAGATAAATATAAAATGCAAAACAAACCAATTTACTTAATTGGCATTAGCTTTGATACCAATACGCGCAATATTCATGATTTTGCAAGCGAGCTTGCGAGCGGGCTTGCAAGCTCGCTTGCATAAATCAAGATTTAGCCAACCAGTCCGCCAAATCATTTACAAACTGTAATACAATATCATTAGCGCCCCGTACATACCCCTGCGGGTCTGGACTAACGGGTAAAACCTCAGCAAAGGTTTTACTCTTAATCACAGCATTAGTCTTATTATCAATCAACTGCGCCAAAACGGTAAGATTCATATTAGCGCTTTCTGCACTAATAACTTGCTTAAAATCCATTACCTGAACAACCAAGCGGTGTTTAGCAACGCTCATTACTTCGGCATTAACCACATTACTATAAATACATGTTGCGATTAATTTCTGTAAGATTGCCTGATTAAACATAAACTCTGGCATAGTCGACCACTGATTAAATGCATAACTGCTTAATTGATATGGCGACTCTGAGTAATACATATTACGCGTATCATATGGGGCAAATACTTTAACTGGTGAAATTTGTAAAATTGGCGCATTTGCGCTCGGTGCGCAGGCTGGAGTACCTGGCGCTAAATTTAACGTAAGCTGATATTGTTTAATCTGCGGTTCATCCACTGGAGATAAAATACCACACGAATTTAATAAAATTCCCAGCATTCCAATAATCAAGATAATAACTTTTTGCATCATAGACTTCACTGTTCTCTCCAGAAATAAGAATATTTTTGTATCATCCACATACCATCAGCATACTTCATGCTATCAATTACTATTTACTTATTACTATCACTACTATTTACTCACCCGGACCTTTTACTGCTGGAGCTTTACCGCGCACCAGTACTGACGGATTTTGGTTTAATAAAGTTAGCAATTGCTCCAATTGATAGGATGACTGATTTAAATGCATAATAGTTTGATTTAAGTTAGGCAGCAATATAGTATTAACATTCTGCATCGTATTATTTTGCACACCTAAAATTAGGTCATTGGTATTATTTGACATAGTAGATAAAGAACCCGTTAAAGTATCTAAATGTTCAAAAGTATTATTTAATTTCATACTATTAGTTCGAATATTTTGCAAAATACTAAGAAGTATATCTATACTTTGCTCAATTTTACCTGATTTTGCAGCTAATGAATCTGAAATTTTATCTAAATTAGCGAGCATATTTGATACATGCTCAACATTTTCATCTGCCAACAATATTTTTACTTGGCTGGATATATCCTGGACATTATTAGTCAAAGATTGTGCCTGCTCAGTTAAACTAAACATCAGAGATGGACGGCTCATAATTTGCGGGTATGGCGGTTTATTATTTGGCTTCAAATTAGTGACACTGGTAGCTGATTTGGGCAAGCGTAAATCAATAAATGACATACCAGTTACCCCCTGAGGTTTCATCATCGCATAGGTTTGGCTATTAATTGGCACATTATCCAGTATATTCAGATGAACAATTACATTTCTGGGATTTTTACTATCCAATTGAATATCTCGAACTTTGCCAACTTCTACCCCATTATATTTAATGACCGAATTAGTAGTAATTCCATCCACCGGCTCACTAAACACAGTCTCATAAACATTATAAGTCTTGCGATTACTAGCTGAAAACCATAGCCAGACCACCACCAGAAAGGTAGTTGCTATTACAACAAACAACCCAACAACTAAATATTGCCGATTATCATTCATGCTTATACTTCCCCATCTTTCTAACTTGCAATGTTATTTTTATATTGCACTTTTAATTCCAACTTCTAATCTCAACTTCCGATCTCAAATTATTCAACCTACGGTTAAACATGCTGAACTTGCTCAACCCCAGATTGTCAATCTCAGATTGAGCAATCTAGGATTGTTTAATCTAAAATTGATTACTTACAGAGTTAATACGCGCCACTTTAGCCAATTTACCTCTTGGTCCATTAAAATATTTGTACAATTCAGGAATTTCCTTACATTCTGCTGCTTTAATCACCGTATCATGAAATAATACGCGCTTTTCGCCTAAATAAACAATCTCATCTGAGATACTCCAAATACTATCTAAATCATGGGTAATCATAATTACCGTTAAGCCCAACTGCTGCTGTAAATTTGAGATTAATTCATCAAAATCGCTGGCGCTATTAGGATCTAAACCAGCAGTTGGTTCATCTAAAAATACCACCTTGGGATCAAGAGCCAATGTTCTAGCCAATGCTACGCGTTTTTGCATACCGGGACTAATTTCTTTCGGATATTTAAAATATGCATCATCGGATAATCCGGCTAATTTTAATTTTAAAATAGCCATTTCTAAAATAGTCTGCTTAGAAAAATCAGTATATTCCTGTAGAGGAAACATTACATTCTCAATAATAGTCATTGATGAAAATAATGCGCCTTGCTGAAACATCATCCCAACCTGACTCAACACCAACTTAGTATTAGCATCTTCTATATTATATTTAGATATTTCCTCACCAGCAAGGAGTATTTCACCCTCAGTAATTGATTGTAGCATTAATATTTCACGCACTAGAGTAGTTTTACCGCAGCCACTAGCACCAATTATAGTAATAATTCGATTCGGATAAATAGTCAAATTAAGGTTTTTATGCACCCACAACCCAGAGAAATAAGTGCCAAGACTTCTAACTTCAATTATTGGCTTATTTGTTGAGTTATCTGCCACCTTAGCAGTTGACATTTTAACACCTGGTGCTTGTGGCACTTCTGGCGCTGCTTTAGCAGAGTTCTTGAACATTACCATTCAAACTCCCATTGTTTTAAAGATTACCGCAAAAATTGCATCAAACAGCACAATTAAAATAATCCCCATCACCACACTTTTAGTGGTTTGCTCACCAATGCTGTTAGCATTACCCTTAACATTTAACCCGCAAAAACATCCGGCTAACGAGATTAAAAAAGCAAACACAAAACTTTTAACAATTCCACACGCATAATTACTCAACGCCACATAGGTTTGCATCCGATACAGAAATAATTCATAATTGACCGAAAGGCTGCCATTAGCAACTATCGCACCGCCTAACATGCTGACCATATCGGCAACTGCGGTAATTAATGGAGTTGCTATCATAACGCCAATAATCTTAGGCAGGACTATTTTCTGCATCCGTGAAATACCCATGGTTTGAAGGGCATCAATCTCTTCTTGCACCTTTTGAGTGCCAATTTCAGCAGTAATTGCAGCGCCGGTTCTACCTGCAACTATAACTGCAGTCAAAAGTGGCGAGACTTCTTTAAGTAAAGCTATACCCAAGAAATTAACAATATAGACATTAGCGCCATACGTAGTAAATTGTGGCGCCATCTGGTAAGCAAGGGTAATTCCAATTAAAAAGGAGAGTAAAGAGGCAACCCACAGCCCCTTCACTCCGGCATCATTAATGACACGAACAACCTCACTCCAATCTAAATGCTTAGGCGAGATAATAAAGCGGACTAAATTAAAACAGAATTGACCAAAGAAATTAAGTAAGTCTAAGATAGTAAACCAACCATCAAAAAGGCTTTTGCCAACATTACTAAAAAATGAACGGCGCTTTGCTGGGGCATATGGTTTATCTTCAATTTGATTAATATGTGGCAGTATTCGATCAAACAAAAGCTTTTCTTGCTCATTTAACTCGAGCTTGAGTAAGCCTATTTTATGCTGCTGTAAATACTTTACAATTTTTACAATCTGATATATACCGGTAGTATCAGCGCAGTCTATAGCTGTACCGTCTAGAGAAATTTTGCTTATCCCGCCGTCATGGTTGACATTATTTGAACCATCTCTATTACCTGAACTCCTGCTGGATATAATACAATTTATTTCATTGAGCTGCTTAAACAGAAGCTCCTCATCAATACTTGACCAAAGCCATGCACCAGACAAGTTAATCACATCACGTGCTTTATCAAACGTCATCTGTGCTTTATCAGCATTAATTAATTTTCGGCTCGCAGATTCTTTGTACATAGCAATCCATTGTTTTACGTATAATTTAAGGTAAAGTTAACTAAATTCTCCGCTATTATAACATACGGACCAACAAACACAACTACTAACACATGTCTAATATAACATAGCCTTATTTTTGCAGCCTTTACCCTAATTATTTTACCCTCTAGCTATTTTACCAGCTACTTCAACCAACTATGTTGTCAAGCTCTTTTTTAAAAAAACTCAACTTTAACCTCCCCAATCAAATTAAAATGCTTGACTAGATTCAAATGATAATAGTACAAATACTTGCTTACCCTTAGCCTCATATTCCATAGGGAAATTTCTTACAGCTAAATTTACTGGCTGATATCTAACACGATAGCCCAACTTATTCCCTTCTTCATATATACATATATTTACCCATATTTACCCATGTTTTAGCGAGTTAGTACCAAAAAATCTTTATTTGCGCTATCACATATGTATTATAATTATGCGTATAAATATCGCCCTGAATTACTTTAATATTTAAAGGCATAGCAACATAATGAAATTTTTAGATGTTAGAACGGATTTTGCGTTTAAGAAGGTTTTTGGAAGCGAAGACAGTAAGGTAAGATTAATATCTTTCCTAAACTCTGTTATTAAATTTGAAAACGATGCACAAATAAAAGATTTGGTAATTGTTGATCCGTATAATATTCCGTTAATCAAAGGTATGAAAGATACTTTTGTAGATGTTAAGGCTGTGCTTGATAATGACACAAAAGTTATTATCGAAATGCAAGTCCTAAATCATATTGGACTTGAAAAGCGTATTTTATATAATGCAGCCAAGAACTATTCAACTCAATTATTGGAGGGTGAAAAATATCATCTACTAAATCCAATTATTGCATTGACTATAGTTGACTTTATAATGTTTGAAGATTCAGATAAAATTATTTCAAACTTCAAACTCTTAGAGAAAGAAAACTTCATCAACTACACCGATGACTTAGAGATGATTTTTATTGAATTGCCTAAATTTAATAAGGGTTTGGACGAACTAGTTGACATTAAAGATCAGTGGATATATTTTATTAAGAATGCGGGCAGCCTAGAATTTATTCCGGATAATATGTCAGACCCGGTTAATTCAGCTTTTGAAGTGAGTAATACTGCTGGATTAACTGCTCGAGAGCTAGAGATTCAATATAAAAAGAAGGAATTTATTGCAGTCCAAAAGTGCATACTTGAATCAGCTGAATCTAAAGTGAAAGATGCTGAATCTAAACTTAAAGAAGCTGAATCTAAATCTAAAGAAGCTGAATCTAAATCTAAAGAAGCTGAATCTAAAGCTAAAGAAGCTGAATCTAAACTTAAAGAAGCTG
>JAUPUP010000011.1 GCA_030917485.1 Pseudomonadota bacterium | reverse complement strand
AGGCTTAGTAAACGACTTTTCAATTTTATACTTAGCCCAATGGTTATTTACCAGCAACCACAGTTCATTACATTTATCTAATGAACTGTTTGTGCTAACTTTTATTTTGACCCAGCCTAATACGCCAAAAGCGCCAAGTATATTTCCAACTGCAACAATATTATCGGTCTGAGAGCTGCTTGTTTCAACGATTTTTATTGTATCCTAAGAAGCTTTTTTGTGTTTTTTAACTAGGCTTTTAACTCTAGGAGATACTTGTGCTCCAACACTTAACCAGTAATCAAAGCGTTCACTGTTTAGTCTGAAACTTTCAACAGATTCAGGCGCAATTGGATTGTAAAAACCAAGTTTTTCAATAAAGTTACTGTCCCTGCGTGAGTGTGAATCAGTTGCTACAATATAGAAGTAAGGGCGGTTACGGTTACCGCCACGTGCTAAGCGAATAATTACCATCAATAAAATTCCTTAAGTACAATTAAATAATAAAAAATTACAAAAAAATCTAACCGGAAATTATACCATAAAGACTATTTCATTTGTTGCACTTTACAAAGTATTTTGATAAATACGCAGGTTAGGGAAGAGGTCTAATGTGTAATTAAAATAGCTTGAGTTGTCCAATGAAGGTTATTTTAATCTGGTGTGCTTGGGTGGATAAGCCGTAAATTGGCGGTAAAATAAGCTGGCTAATTAGCGTTGAATATTTAAGCTTGGTTGCTTATTAAACTTATGGTACAATTATCGACTTATCCGCAATGAAATAAGCTGATAACTACGTATAGTTATGAATGTAATAAACTGTAAACTAAAGAATGTGAATTAATATCTAAAATATAAAGACAGTAACTTAATTTTATATAATCTTATTTAAAAACAAAACCCTTAATTTCTTGAAATGTTAATCTATGCAATCAATTACCTCAAAAAAACAACTCCATCTTTTTGCTATCTTTTTTGTTCTATATGAATTAGACTGCTATTTATCTAACGATATGATTATGCCGGCTATGCTGCAGGTGATTAATCAATTTCATGCTCCACTAAGCAGCGTTTCTTTGTCGCTGAGCTTATTTGTACTGGGCGGGGGAATATTGCCGATATTTTTAGGCCCTTTGGTTGACCGAATTGGTAAACGAAGAGTCATGTTAGTTGGTAACATTGGATTTTTAGTTGCAACACTATTTATTCCATTTGCCACTTCAATTAATCAGTTTTTAGCTGCCCGCTTCTTTCAGGGTATGGGCATGTGTTTTATATTTATTGGCTATGCGATGATTCATGAGTATTTTAATGATACTGAGGCGGTAAAACTTACCTCTCTTTTAACTAATATCGCAATTTTTGCACCACTAATTGGTCCGGTAGTAGGCAGTGGTATCACCGCTATTAGTCGTTGGGAGTTTGTATTTATTGTCTCAGGAGTGCTTGGGGTTATCTCTTTAACTGGATTATATAAGCATATGCCGGAAAGCAAAATTACGCAAAAAACGATTGATATACGTCAGATCATTAAAACATATAAAATAATTTTTACTCATAAAACTTTCATGTTTGGAATTTTGACTAACGGTATTGCAATTCTGCCGATTATTGCCTGGATAGGTTTATCACCTACTATAATAATTAATAAAATGCATGGAACTTACGCACAGTATATCATTTATCAATCAATAATGTTTGGTGGGTTTATAACTAGTAATATATTAGTCCAAAAAATATCCGGTAAGGTCAGTTTCAAGAATATTATTAAATATGCCGGAACTATATCGTTGCTTGGGGTTTTATTTGCTGCATTGTGCCATTTTAATGTAATATTATTTATTATTGGAATGTGTACTTATGCACTTGGCTTTGGGCTATGTAATGGAGTAATTGTTCGTATCTCAATAATGAGCACTGGACAGTCAAGCAGCCTCTCTTCATCAGCGTTTAGCGTGTTAAATTCTATTTACCTGTCGGGAGCTTTAGAAATATATAATAAAGTTTGTGGTTGGTTTGATTACTCTTTAGCGTCCTATGCAATATTCACCGCTATCATAGGAGTTATACTATATTTGTGTTCATTGAAGTTTGCCAAAATGAATGAACATTTGGAATGGCGCAATAACGCTCAACAACAAGTGCAGTAGTACAAATATTGCTCCTGATATAAAACTATATAGTCAATCATGAGCAATATTTGGAATAAGAATGTTTGCCGTTATTGTAGCTTGGCTTTTAAATTAGAATTAATCGCCTCTAAAAATTCTTCGGTGGGTAAATAATCGCCTTCAGTAACCTTACTGCCGTGAACGCATACGGCTAAATCCTTAGTCATTTTTCCAGATTCCACTGTTGCAACACATACCTCTTCCAAGGTTTGACAAAACTTAATTAATTCCTGGTTATTGTCTAGTTTACCACGATGCGCTAAACCACGCGTCCAGGCAAAAATAGAGGCAATTGGATTAGTTGAGGTTTTTTTGCCTTGCTGATGCTCTCGGTAGTGGCGCGTAACAGTGCCATGCGCAGCCTCTGCTTCCATCGTTTTACCATCCGGAGTAATTAATACCGAAGTCATCAATCCCAATGAACCAAATCCTTGAGCCACAGTATCAGATTGGACATCACCATCATAGTTTTTACATGCCCATACAAAATTACCATGCCATTTTAGGGCTGAGGCTACCATATCATCTATTAGGCGGTGCTCATAAGTAATTCCGACCTCAGTAAATTTATCTTTAAACTCAGTTAGATAAATTTCTTGAAAAATATCTTTAAACCGTCCGTCATATTGTTTAAGAATAGTGTTTTTTGTGGATAAATACAACGGCCACTTTTTAGATAATGCCATATTAAATGATGCTCTGGCAAAACCACGAATTGATTCATCGGTATTGTACATTGCCATAGCTACGCCATCACCACTATAATTGAAGACTTCATGCGTTTGTGATGCTTTAACGTCGCTATCTGAAGTAAAAGTGATAGTTAGTTTACCGCTACCTTTGGTTACAAAGTCAATTGCTTTATATTGGTCAGCATGGGCATGTCGCCCTATTATAATTGGGTGCGTCCAGTTTGGAACTAAACGTGGAACGTTTTTACATACAATAGGCTCCCTAAATACAGTACCATCAAGAATGTTTCTAATTGTGCCGTTGGGGGATTTCCACATTTTGTGTAAATTGAATTCTTTAACTCGTGCTTCATCTGGCGTGATAGTGGCGCATTTTATTCCCACATTATATTGTTTAATTGCATTTGCTGCATCAATAGTTACTTGGTCTGCGGTTTTATCTCGCGACTCAATTCCTAAGTCATAGTATTTAATGTCAATATTCAGATAGGGTAAAATCAGTTTTTCTTTAATGAATTTCCAGATAATTCTGGTCATTTCATCACCATCTAATTCTACTACAGGGTTAGTTACTTTAATTTTTTGCATAATCAAGTTCCTCTATCTAAAATATTTATAACATTCATTATAAGACCCGGTTTGAAAACTTCCAGTCTATTACGAAAAGTATTAGATTGAATATAATTCCACAAAATTTTATTCGTAATAGAGTAACTATTACTCAAAAATTTCATGAAATTCTATTTCAATTACTACTTTTTTAACTTCGTTAGCAAGCCATAACGCTTAAAGTTGTCAAACAGGCTCTAAAATTGTGTAATTATCCCATATTTTTAGAACTAGCGGAAATAAAACTCTGCTGTTGCTCATCCCATTCGAGAATTGTTGCTGAATGCACATCATAAATCCACGCCGAGATTGTGAGTTTTTTTTCTTCTAACAGCTCTATAACAATAGGGTAAGTTTTTAAATGATTAACTTGGTTGAGTAAATTTATACGGCAACCGTCATCTGCCGTTGCAGGAGGGTGACCATGGTAACCATCTTTAATTATTTGCAACCAATTATCTAGTCCAGATATAGCGTGCTTATTAAACTCCTGAATTGAAGCTTTAATTGCGCCACACTCCGTATGTGCACAAATTACAATGTTTTGTATACCCAGAGCCCCTAGTGCAAATTCTATAGCTGCTCCTTCACTATATTTGTTATTTGGGTTATAGCGAGGAATTACATTACCAACGTTTCTTACAATGAATAATTCACCTAAGGAGCTTGAAAAAAATGCATTGGGATCAAGACGGCTATCAGAACAGGTAATTAAGATTGTGTGGGGTTTTTGTCCTTGAGCCAATGTTTCCATTAGTAATTTATGATCTTGAGTAAAACGTTCTGAGAATTTTGATATTCCATGCCGTAAAATATCAGTTGCTTGATGAGTAATTCCGTCTTGCTCCAGAAGTACCTTTATGTCATTCTCGGTAATGGTTAAAACGTATGGTGGCTGTTCTTCAAGAGTCATATTATTAATGATTTGCTTTTGATCTTCAGATAGTCCATGAAAAATTACTTTTATTTGGTTGTTTTGGAGCAGTGCTGCAGTTTCAATTAAATCTCTGGCGCCAGTATTATCAATGCCCTGTATCTCTTTAAATTCAAACACTACAAATTTAATCTCTGATTGTTCAACCAGTACCCGGTCCTGAATTCGATTGAGGGTTTCAAATGACCAGAATGACATATTACCGCTTAAACTAACCCGAATAACTGCATTGTTTGACCAGATTTGAGCGCTACTTTTGGTGGATAGTAGTTGGATTGCTGAAATAATCAAGGCTACAATTAAACCCACCTGTATTCCATCAATTAAATCAGAGCTGATAATAGAAAAAAACGTGATTAAATAAACCAATAAATCAGTCTTGTCTTTTTTCCAGTAGCGAGTAATTTCTTTAAGATTGAGCATTTTTAGCCCAGCAACTATTAAAATTGAGGCGAGTACCGATATTGGTATCAGTTGAATGAATTTAGGAAAAAAGTAGACTAGCGCCACTATCATTATTGAATGAACTATTCCTGAACGACGGGTTTTGGCGCCTGCTGCAATATTTATTGATGAACGCAAAATTACTCCAGTTACTGGAATCCCGCCTAAAAGCGCCACGCTGATATTAGCAATTCCTTGCCCAATTAATTCTTGGTTGGGATTGTGTAATTTTTTAATAACCAGATTGTCTACAGCATTAGATGATAGTAAAGTTTCTAAGGATGCAATGAAGAATACAGCTAGGCTGCTGACTAATAAATGATACAAGTCAGTTAAATGATTAATTGTGGATAGATTAAACAATGTGATATTATTTGGTAAGCTGGTTGGAAGTGGTGGCATACTGTTTATAAATAAATTTATGTGAGATATATCAAATATCTGTACCATGCAGGTTGGAATAACAACCGCCAGCAATAAGGCAATTGAAATTGGAATTATCCGCGGTAAACTGAAAATTAGAACTATGGTAAATAAGGTTATAAGGAGCGGATGGAGTTCTATTTGTTGAATATAATGATTAATGTGGGTAATTACATAAATAAAGCTGCTATGTTGCAGATTAGGCAACTGGAGCGCTTTGGGTAATTCACCAATAATGATAATAAAACCGATTGCTGTGATAAACGCTGATACAACTGGCGTTGGAATTAATTTGGTAAATCTGCCGAGTTTAAATACCCCAAAAAGGATCTGTAGAAGGCCACAGATTACCCCCATGAATAATAAACTGATTATTCCATAGCTTGATATACATTGAGAAATTAAAATCGACATAGCTACCGCAGGTCCGGTGATTGCTAATGTTGTGCCGCCGAAGATTGCCGCTATAAATCCGCCGACAACTGATGAAATTAAAGCTATCCCAGGCGGTACTGAAGATGCCATCGCAATTGCGAGAGATAATGGAATAGCCACTAAGGCAACTGCAAGTCCAGCTAAAATATCATTAATTAGGTAGCGACTGCTCAGCATGTCGAGTAATTCACTGAAATATTTTTTGTCAAAGTAACCGCGTGAGAACATATCTACCTCATATAAATGTTAATTAATATACGGTGTTGGATTATAACATAACAATAAATAAATTATTTGAGCAATTAATTCTAGAGCATGGTCTAATTTTTATGTACAATCATGGATAGCTATAAATTTTAGCTCCCGATCACTCACGTGTAATTTGTGGGGATTAAATACTAAGTTTTGTGACTAATAGTAAGCTTAATTTTTTAAGGATTGTGAATGAACAAAAACAGATTAAAAGATAAAACGGTACTGATTACTGGGGCAAGTAGCGGGATTGGCAGAGCATGCAGCATGGCGTTTGCTGCTCACGGCGCTAAACTAATCATAACCGCACGGCGTGCATCTGAATTAGCTCAGTTAAAAACTGAGCTGGTGGAAAAATTTGGCGTAGAAGTATTTAGTGCGGTATTTGATGTGCAAAATAGATCCCAGATTGAACAATTTTTTACTCAAATTCCAGTTCAGTTTCAACAAATTGATATTTTGCTAAATAATGCTGGCTTAGCTTTGGGATTGTGTCCTACACTTGAAAGCAATTGTGATGACTGGGAATCTATGTTGAATACTAATGTGGCTGGTATGTTTTATATGACTAAAGCTGTCTTAGAAATTATGTGCCAAAGGTTAAGCGGGCATATAATTAATTTAGGCTCAGTTGCTGGGGTTGTACATTATGCTAATGCGTCTGTGTATTGTGCTACTAAAGCGGCGGTGCATGCATTCTCTAATTCTTTACGTGAGGAATGTATCGAAAAAAATATTAAAGTCAGCGAAGTAATGCCGGGTATGGTCAATACCGAATTTAGTACGGTACGGTTTAAGGGGGATAAGGAACGTGCCGATAATGTTTATGCAGGCATGAATCCACTAACGGCGGATGATATTGCTGACTTGGTAATTTATATCGCAAATCTGCCGCCGCATGTAAACCTAGCCCAGAGTTTAATTTTTCCTACAGCTCAAGCTGGCACTAAAGTACATCGTCGGAATGATATTGACTAAAATTTGCTTGAAATAATTGTTTAATAAATTGCTCTTAGCTTCATAGAAAATAATTTCAGGTTTTTAATATTGCTATTTTCAGCATTTTTACACCAAGTTTGTAATTTTGCCAGTAATTCTTCATGTGATAAGTTTGACCTTTGCCAAATAGCAGTTAATTGTTTGCGTAAGGTAAAAAGTTTTTTCATCACAGGGCTGTTTTTTACAATTTGTTCAATCAGGGTTTTTTCATCAGCAGTTAAAGTGTCGTAATCTTTGGTAAGTAGTTGTTTGATTTTATTCCAGCCGATTTGACTATGGAATTGATTATGAAACTTATGCGATAACCGGGCAAGTTCGTTTTTACAATCTTGTTTTAATTCACCAGCGTAAGCTGCCATTAGATTATAACGGTTGGAAATTATTGCATCCAAGTTTTGAATATCCAGAGCCAGTTTAGGGGTTTTGCGCACTTGTAGTACAGGGCTGATTTTTTTAACTTTGGCTAAGCCAAGCATAGAAAATATTCTAATCCACATCCAACCTAAGTCAAATTCATACCATTTATAAGATAGTTTGGCGCTGGTTGCAAAGGTGTGATGATTATTGTGCAACTCTTCTCCGCCGATAAAAAATCCTATGGGGAGAATATTTTTTGACTTATCTATACACTGAAAATTTCTATATCCCCAATAATGTCCTATGCCGTTAATTATACCTGCCGCATTTATTGGAATCCATAACATTTGAATTGCCCAAATTGATACTCCAATACTTCCAAATAAAATAATGTTGATGGTAAGCATTATGAATACACCTAAGATGCTGTGTTTGGAGTATAGATTACGTTCCACCCAGTCGTTTGGAGTACCTTTTCCGTACTTTTCTAGTGTTTCAAGGTTTTTTGATTCTTGTTTGTATAACTCAGCGCCCTCAAGCAGGATTTTTTTTATACCAAATACATGGGGTGAGTGCGGGTCGCCGGATTTGTCCGAAAATGCATGATGCTTGCGGTGAATTGCTGCCCATTCTTTAGTTACCATGCCAGTAGTCAGCCATAGCCAGAATCTAAAGAAATGACTTAAAATTGGGTGTAAGTCGAGGGCTCTATGTGCTTGATGCCGATGGAGGAATATTGTAACAGATAAAATTGTAATGTGAGTTACACCAAAAGTAAAAACCAAGTACCCCCACCACGGTAGATCAATTAATCCGTGACTTAGAAAATTAATTATTGTTAAATGTTGCATATTTGTAATTGTCACCCAAAAAATAATTAAACAAGCTCAAGACCATTCTATAGCAGCTTTACTCTACATTTTATCATGATTGATATAGCTGTATGTGAACTAAATTGGTTTATTTTTGCTCCCCAATATCTAAGCCTTTATTCTTCTGATTTTCAATTTTGTACTGTAAATGCCAAATTAGGTTGTAAAGTAGGTGTAAAAAGTTATAGAAAGTCTGAAATTTATTCTTAAGTGGGTATTTGAAAGTGATATAATACTCGTTAAAATGTTCATGAGTTAAGGGTTTAGCAAGTGTCACAGTTGTTTATAAATATAGATTGGCTAGAGATTACGCAAGCAGCTACAGATACGCTGTTTATGCTTGGTGTTTCAGTGTTGTTTAGTTCCATAATTGGCATACCTGTTGGTGTCATATTGTATCTTACGGGTAATGGTAGATTATTATCTAATAAAATTGTTAATAGAGTTTTATCTTTGATAGTTAATATACTACGCTCAGCTCCATTTATCATACTGTTAATTGTTATGATGCCTCTTACCACGCTTTTAGTCGGAACTTCACTGGGTGCTACTGGTGTAATTCCACCATTGATTGTCGGGGCGTTTCCATTCTTTGCTAGATTAGTAGAAAATTCTCTGCAAGAGATTGATAACGGGGTAATAAATATGGCGCAGTCAATTGGAGCAACAACTTGGCAAATTATATGGCATATTTTGCTGCCGGAGATTCTGCCGAGTATAATTGGGAGTGTTACCGTAACTGCAATTACCTTAGTTTCTTACACTGCTATGGCTGGTACTATTGGTGGAGGCGGGCTGGGGGATTTAGCGATTCGTTATGGCTATCAACGATTTCAAACTGATATTATGATCATTACTGTAGTATTGTTGGTAGTGCTTGTTCAAATGATTCAATTTCTCGGCGATAGACTGGTAGCGCTATTGAAAAAATAAGGAAGTAACTTATAACTTATATTAGCTTTTATTGCTATTCGTAATTGAAAGACAAAGAGTATATGAAGTATATGAAAAAAATTGTTTTATGTTTGGGTTTGGCGCTTAGTTTTACTATTTCTAATGTATATGCGGCAGTTAATTGGCTAAGCTATAATATAAGAGTTAATAATCATAAGCTGCATTATTATCAGTCTGGGCACGGTGATGCGGTATTTTTGTTAACTGGGTATGCTACGACTGCTAATTTTTGGAATAAAAATTTTGTTGATTGTTTAGCACAAAATCATACCGTTTATTTGGTAGATTATTGGGGTATTAATACTGATGAACATACCCCAGGAGATAAAAGTATCAAAGCTATGGCGGATGATATGTTTATGTTAAGCAAAGTTCTGCATGTAAAAAAACTGGTGTATATTGGATGGTCTATGGGAGGTGCTGTAGCGCAGCAGATTAGTTTTGACTATCCTGATAATATTGGTAAAGTAGTTTTGATTGCGCCGTTGACTATGCACAACCAGCCTAACCATGATAACGTTAGTGATAATGAGGCTGCCCGGTCTTTACGTACCTATAACGATGTATTAAACTATGTATTTGATAATAATCTGTATGATTATCACCCCAAAGATCTTAGTTTTTATAAACGTGGGTTATTTGATGCGCATGATAAATTGTTTATCAGTACCAAAATAAGTAATAATCAAGTTTTTGCTCTCAATAGTTGGACTAGTGATCCAGAAACTAAGCAGGAGGCAAAAAATTCAGTGGCGCAATATTTGTTTTTAGTGCCCCTTCAAGATAAAATGTTGATTCCGTGGCAAACCATTAAAGATGCAAAAACGTTTCCACATTCGACAATTGTAAAATTTGAAGGCAGTGGGCATAATATATCTATGCAGGCTCCTGCTCAAGCATGTGAACAGATTAATAATTTTATTGATTAATGTATTTGATACAAATAACATTGCACTGTAAGTGTTGAACATTGAATGGTAAGGATTGAAAATTGAATGGCAAGGAGTATATTTTAAAGTGAGGGTTGGTTTTGTGGTCGGGTTGCTAGCGCGTCTGGGTATGTGTTGTCTGATTTTTATGGGGTTGGGTAGTGCTTTTGCTGACGAAGTAATTATTATTGGTGCATCATCAGTGCCACATGCAGAGATATTAAAACAAGTTAGACCACAGTTAAAGGCGCGTGGCATTGATTTGCAGATTAAAGAGTTTAACGATTATGTGCAGCCTAATTTATTGACGCAGCAAAAGCAATTAGATGCAAATTTTTTTCAACACCGCCCCTATTTGGCTCAGTTTAATAAAGAACATGGCACTAATTTGGTTGAGCTAGTTGGTGTGCAATTAGAACCGATGGGGTTATATGCTAGTAAAAATCCCAACTTGGCCGAGTTTGTTGCCACTAAAAACGTGGCTAAATTACCTAAAGGGTTAATGCTTGGAGTACCGAATGACACGACCAATGAGGGCAGGGCATTATTGCTGTTGCAAACAAATGGAATTATTAAGATTAAAGATGGTGTAAAATACCCAACTCGAAAAGATATTACGGCTAATCCGTATGAGGTAGTAATCAAAGAATTAGACCCGGCAATGTTGCCGCGAACATTATTTTCGAGCCAGCTTGGCTTGGCGGTGATCAATTCTAATTATGCGTTGGTGGCCAATATGAATCCGCTTAAGGATGCAATATTTATTGAGGATAAAAAGAGCCCATATGTAAATATTGTTGTGGTGCGTCCAGATGAAATAAATGAACCAAAAATGAAAGCGTTGGCAGAAGCTCTTCATTCGGAATCGGTAAGAAATTTTATTAATAAGAGTTATAAAGGTGCGGTAGTTCATGCTTTTTAACTCTTTTATGATATATAATATAAAATTAATTGAAATACACAGAAGAAATAAGGAGTGGGTAATGATTGGGCAGCTTTGCGGTAAAATATTGTTGGTTAAACCGCCACAATTATTGCTTGATGTGGCTGGTGTTGGTTATGAGTTAGACTTGCCAATTCCAGACTGTGCCAGCCTAGCGCAAAATAAAGATGCGGTAGTTATTTATACGCATTTAGTGATTCGTGAAGATGCGCATTCTTTATTTGGGTTTACAACTTTAGTTAGTCGGGATTGTTTTAGAACATTACTCAAGGTTTCTGGGATTGGTCCTCGAATTGCTTTAGCATTATTATCCACTCTGTCACCTCAACAATTACAGTGTGCTGTAGAGCAAGCCGATATTGTTACTTTATCCCGCACGCCTGGAGTTGGTAAAAAAATGGCGGAACGTATGGTTTTAGAATTAAAAGGTAAGCTGCGAGTTGAGGCAGGTAATGAATTAGCTGTTGGAGATACTGGCAGTGGCAGTGATGATTTATTGAATCAAAATCGAATAAAGAGCATAAATGTTCGCTCAGATATTGTTGATGCTTTAAGCAGCTTAGGCTATAATGATAAAGAAACTGCTAAGATTATGCAGCAATTACCGCTTGATATTACTGATATCAGTTTTGGGATCAAGGAAGCGTTGCGTATATTAAATAGGTAGGTAAGAATACTACACAAAAGTCTTCGTAGTTAAATGGATATAACGGCCCCCTCCTAAGGGGCAGTTACAGGTTCGATTCCTGTCGAGGGCACCACACAATATTATAATAAAAATCTAATAATTATCAGTGTATGCTAGCAATTGGAAAATCCGATATAAGATTGTAATGGATAAGCTTTTTTAATTATTAACATTGTATGATTTTTAAGTATTAATGATTTAGCTTAAGTATGGAAACTATTAAAAATAAAACGGTAAGGTTCATAGATTTATTTGCTGGACTAGGTGGGACAAGACTTGGTTTTGAACAAGCATGTAGTGACTTTAATTTTGATGCAAAATGCGTGTTTTCAAGTGAAATTAAAGAGCATGCAATATTAGCATACAAACAGAATTTTCATAATGAAGAGATCCATGGCGATATAACTATAATAAATCCCCAAAATATTCCTGACTTTGATTATTTGTTAGCAGGATTTCCTTGTCAACCATTTAGTTCTGCTGGAAAAAGAAATGGTTTTATGGATGAGAGGGGTGGCTTGTTTTTTATAATACATAATATTTTAAAAATAAAAAAACCAAAAGGATTTTTACTGGAAAATGTTGATGGCCTAGTTAATCATGATAATGGCAATACGCTAAAAACTATACTAGACAAACTTCAAGAACTTAAATATAATGTCTCATGGGATATTTTGGATGCTTCTGAATTTGGAGTTCCACAAAAAAGGCGAAGAGTTTATATTGTGGGGCATAAAAAATATGCTCCAAATCTGAAAGGTTACAATCAAACTTATAAACTCGCAGGGTTGTGCATTGATGAAGATTTAGATTTTACTCATTCCAAGTTTACGAAGCTGCTTTCTGATAAGTTCAAAAAAGAATTTTTATACGGAAAATCTATCAAAGATAAGCGTGGCGGAATCAATAATATTCATAGCTGGGATTTAGAAATTAAAGGAAAGGTCACAAAAAAACAAGCTTATTTACTTGAGCAAATTCTTTTGAAACGGAGAAATAAAAAATGGGCAGTATCAAAGGGTATTGAATGGATGGATGGGATGCCATTAACAGTTGATGAAATTCGTACATTTTGTAACTATCCAAAATTAGATACAGATTTGGAAGATTTAGCAAATAAAGGTTATTTAAAATATGAGCACCCTAAACAATTAATTATAGAAAATGGTATTTCTAGAAGAGTTGCTCGATTAAATGCTCCTAAGGGGTATAATATTGTTGCTGGAAAATTATCATTTCCTATTGCTAAAATTATAAATCCTAATGATTATGCCCCAACTATAGTTGCAACTGAGGCTGGTAAAATTGCTGTCGCAACGGATAAAGGAGTACGACCTATATCAATTCGTGAGGGACTACGTTTTTCGGGTTTTCCAGAGTCATATACTCTTGACGCATTAGATTATTTAAAGGCTTATGATTTAATTGGAAATACGGTTATGCCACCTGTAATTAAATTTGTTTCGTCAAGAGTATTAAAGAAAGATTAATATGAGTGCGCAAGTTCTTTTTGATAAGTTAATAAGTGAAAATATTATAGGGGCTACAGGTGAAAGCAGTTTTATGCTTAATGGTCTTTCAACGGTAGTTCTTGATAGTAGCATAATTGGTAATCTGATCCAAGAATGGCTTAAGAAATTTATGACTATTCACAGTATTTCATTTAGATTTAAGTCTAATACACAGGAATTTCCTGATTTTTTAATGCATGCAGATAATGATAACATTGAATTGTTAGAAGTAAAATGCTTTAAAGGTTCTCCGAATTTTGATGTGGCAAATTTTCAAGCATATGCAAGATCGCTAACAATTAATCCATATCGACTTGATGCCGATTATTTGATTTTTAAATATAGGGTGTTAGATAGTGGAATAGTCATTGAAAATATTTGGCTAAAAAAAGTTTGGGAAATATGCGGTGGTTCTGAAAGGTCTGCATTAAAAATTCAATGGAAACAAGGCATGCCGGTAAATATAAGGCCTGCAACTTGGTTTTCAGGTAGGACTGCTTATCCTCCATTTTCTACGCGTAAAGAGTTTGTTACTGCAATTAAAAAAGTGCTTGACACCAGCTCTGTAAGTGCGGCAATACAACGAGGATGGTTTGATACCGTGTCCACTACTTATAGGTCACAAACTGAAAATGATTTATAATTGATAACTTGCTATATCAAGTTAAAGACCGTGACTTCATGGCGCCACGTTTGAGTCTCGTAATTATACTTATATAAAAATGATCGATAATATCAATGTGTTATGGCGTTATGCAAAAGATTCAATTCCTGTCGAGGGCATCATATTTTGTTTTTTAAAAGACAAAGAATATCTTTATGCAAAAGAATGTATTTATGTATATGCATCAAAATTATTCATTAAGTAAATTAAACACCCTGCGCTTAATTAGTCAAGCTGATAATTTCATTTCTTTAACTTCTATTGATGATTTATCTGATATTTCGAATTACATTAATTGTGTTGATTACAATTCCGTTGGTTTTAACCATGCTGGTTCTAATTGTGTTAGTCCTAACTGTGTTAGTCCTAACTGCGTAACTGCCAAATGTGCAGATATAGAGCAGCGAAATTTTTTTGTTTTAGGAGGAGGCAGCAATTTAATTCTGCCAGAAGTTTATCCTGGATTAGTTATACATAACCAGCTTAAAGGGATTGAGCTTTTAGCTCAGGATGACATATATGCTACGGTAAAAGTTATGGCTGGGGAGGTCTGGGATGATTTTGTTGAATATAGCCTAAATAACAACTGGTTTGGTTTAGAAAATCTCAGCCTTATACCTGGGACTGTTGGCGCTGCTCCAATTCAAAATATTGGCGCTTATGGTGTGGAAGTTAAGAGTTTTATTGATTATGTTGAAGTATATGATATTAATTCTGGGCAGTATTTAATCTTAAATAATGAAAAATGTAGCTTTAGTTATCGTAATAGTGTTTTTAAGATTATGCCTAATTATATTGTTATTGCTGTGGTTTTTAGGTTGTTAAAGCAGGCAAAGTTACATACTAGTTATGGTGATGTAGCTGCACAAATTGCCAAAATTAAACACCCAACAGCTTCTGATTTACGTAAAGTTATTATTGATATTCGTTCGAGTAAATTACCAGATCCTAAACTAATTGGTAATGTAGGAAGTTTTTTTCATAATCCTATATTAGATATTGAAACCGTGAATAAATTACGGATTAAATTTCCTAAATTGCCAGTTTATGAGGTTGATGCCTGTCATTCAAAAATATCAGCAGGTTGGCTAATTGATAATTTAGGCTTAAAAGGTTATAGAGTCGGTAATGTTGGAGTGTACGAAAAGCAAGCTTTAGTACTGGTTAATTATGATAAAGCAACTAAAACTGAAATATTATCTTTTGCCAAGTTGATTCAGGATAAAATTTTTGCTGCCTATAAAGTTAAAATAAATATTGAACCGATTATTGTTTAGTGGCTACTTACTGTGCTACAGCCTATACCGCGTATTTAACAACTTATTCGTTATTTTTTGGCGCATATGCTTGCGAGAACCTATATGTAGCGATATCTAGATTGTAAATTATCACATTAATATGGGTTTAGGTTAATCAATATATGATAAATCCGGTACACTAGCATATTTTGGGGGTTTTGTTGCGTAGTTGAGAACGCATTTTATTATTTCCAGGAAATCTTCAGGTGGTGAGGAAATTAAAAATGTCGCATATTTTATTTCTATTATGTCAATAATTTCACTAGATCTTTGTATAGTAATCCGGTATTTTCTCTTATGTTCTACTTCACCGTTTGTAGAACATGTGCTTATAACTGCAACGTTAAAAGTAATATTATTTTTGCTAGATACTTCTACGAGAGCTCTTTCTACGCCATAATCAAAACAATTTGTTCCTCTAGGTCCTGGAAATAAATTATCGGCGGTTTGAGATTGCCTGCCCGAAATCACTTTTGGATTTGCATGCCGTAATTCTTGCTTAGAATTTTCTATAATTAATTTTAAATATTGTTTAGACTCTTTGGATATTTTATCAGATGGTTGTATGCTTTCATTATACCATTTTTCTATAATGTCTTCAGCTGAAGCTTTTTTTACTTGTTGTTGTGTGATATTGAAATCTTTTGAAGCGAATTTATTTGGTTCTACTTGAAAATAGTTTCTCTTAATAGTGATTCCTAGTGCGCAAAGTTCTTTAGTTAAAACTCTGGATCGCTGAACAGAATCTGAATCTGTTATAGTTGTTTTGGCATATGTAGATACACGTATTCCTTCTTTTATAATGGGAGGGCAAATTGAGGCATTATTAGAATCATCTACTCTTTGGTTAATTGAAACATGAGATGGGTCAGAAAATACCTTTATGCTTATGCAGTCTTTTCGAGGTAAAGTTTCTCCTAGAAATTTATTTTCAATTGCTAATGGGGTTTTTGACTTTGGAGTGCCCTTTGTTGGAGTTGCGCATTGAATTTTTCCATTAAAACTATTTAAAGGCATTAAAGTTCCGCGGTTTGTGTTGGATGTATCACTGTAATGAGGAATCTCTCTTTGGGTCAAACTCTCTGATATTTCTGCTATGATTGCGGAACTTCCGCTAACAATAGTTTTGGTACTATTATTGAACAGAAAACCGGATTGTCTGGAGCTGCTCCTATTTTGCTCGGCTTGTTGAGTTTGATCTGTATCATTAAAACCCATTTTTTCATATTTGGGTGTATATGGTGGAGATAAGTAATCGCTTTGTTGGTTAAGGGTTTGTGTCGGTGTATGTGGTGAAGATAATTCAGAGCTTTTTCGTTTAAGGGTTTGTGTCGGTGTATGTGGTGAAGATAATTCAGGGCTTTTTCGTTTGAGGTTTTGTTTTGGATTCTTAGTATCAGCTTGCGCTGGAGATTGGAAAGTATTACGTTTGGGAGTTGATGGTCCAGTACTAATATTATTTTGAGGGTTTATATTTTCTTTATCATTTTTAGCTGTAGCAAAATATGAAGTAGGTGATGTTTTAGGTGGTTTATCTTTTAGTGATTGGCTTTGTTGAGTGCGTTGTTTATTAACCGGTGTAATTGAATCTAAGGGCATTTTTAATTAGTATTTCTGTAAAATAATAGTTTAGTATCCAGCATAGGTTTAGCTGCAACTTAACTTAAATTGTTTGGGTTTTCAGACTAAATCCGAACATAATAAATCAAGATGCTCTCTATGACATTTGCCTTCCTGAAGTGATGATTATATTTTAAAAAATTATTGTGTAATAGATGGTTACTAATGTATATTTATGAAAAAAGTATAATTATGTTTATGTGTGGCAAAGATTTATGGAATTTTATAGCGCTAATTTTTATATGATAAAAAACCGTGTTTTTTAGTCGGTTTAAATATGGAATATAAAGTTGTTAGGTGCCGAATATTTGAGGATTGTTATCTATTGTTTGTAAAAAGCGTTTAATGGATTTAAAAAAATATTTAGTTGAATTCATTTTTAGAGAAAATGTAATGTAAGATGATATAATTCTTACTTGTGAAGAAAAAGGAATGGTTATGCGAATTTTACTTACTAATGATGATGGTTATCGTGCCCAGGGTATTAATCAGGTTTTTCATGCGCTGTTAGCTGCAAAACATGACGTAGTAATAGTTGCTCCTGAATTAAATTCAAGTGGTGCAAGCCAGTCAATTGCGGTGTACTCACCAATTGAAATTCATAAAGTCAATGAGCGGATATACTATGTTTCGACAACTCCTGCTGATAGCGTCCGGCTTGGTCTGCAGATTGTATATAAAGATCAAAATAATTATCCGGATTTGGTAATTTCTGGGGTTAATCTTGGCGAAAACGTAGGCGAGGATGTTATGTACTCAGGAACGGTTGGAGCGGCAAAAGAGGCTGCACTACATGGTATTCCTGGTATAGCTTTTTCTACTGCTGGGTATGAGTTTAATCATTTGGATGCCGCAGCTAGAGTGGTGGTTGATTTAATAGCCCGCTTAGACAAGAATTCTGAGGTATTAAAATCGCCTTTTTTATGGAATGTAAATATTCCAAATAAGCCATATGATCAGATTGGTGAATTTGAAGTTACTGAGCTGGGTAAGCGTAAACCGCATTACCCGTTTGAAAAGCAAGTCACGCCAAGAGGTCGGGTTATTTATTGGCAGGGATTGCCGGGTGAGCCAGAAAGTGAACGGCTGGGTACTGATGTGGCAGTGCATATTTTACAAAAAAATATTTCAATTACACCATTACAGGTATTGCCTACAGATTATAATCAAATGCCGGTAATTGCTGCTTTAGCTGTTTAAAAATAGACTTCTTTGTAACCAATGGTTTTAACGGTTTGTATTCTATCTGAGGCTAAAATAAAGGTGTGTGCATATGTTTTGGGAGGTTATATATATTATTTATGAGAATATTATCTATGAGAAAATTTAATGCATTATTGATTTGTTTATTATTTGTGGGGTGTGCCAGTCGTCCGGATACAGCTCCTATAGAAAACGCTACCAATGTTCCTAGTTATTTATCTAGTAGCGGAAATAGTTCTGGCAACCAGTCTACGAAGCCAGCGGCAACTCCTGCTAAAACCAATGCCAGTAATCATGAGGGTGCTGGTAGTAGTACCACCATGGGTGCCTTAAGTGATAATGAAAATAGTGTAAAATCTGTTCCAGTACATACTGTGCCAGTAAATACGGTGTCAAATAATAAGCATTCAGCCAGTTATGATGCAAATAATACATCTGTTGCTGGTGATGCGAGTGATTCTGCTGCTATGCGATCGGTTACAGCAGTGCCCAGCGCTGCTAGCGGGTGGATAATGCCAACGACTGGCAAAGCTAGCAGTTATAAGTCAAGCAGTAAGGGAATTGATATTTATGGTGTGGCTGGACAAGCAATATATGCTGTAAATGATGGCAAGGTTGTGTATAGTGGCAACGGATTAAAAGGTTATGGCAACTTGATTATTATCAAGCATGACGATACTTATTTAACAGCTTATGCACATAATAAAATGAATAAAGTTAGTGAAGGCGCTATAGTAAAACGTGGGCAGAAAATAGCCACTATGGGAACTGACGATGATGGGAGTGCGGTATTACATTTTGAAGTGCGTAAAAATGGTAAACCGATTGATCCGTTTAGTCTGATTAAAGGATAGTTAGTAATAAATTGTTGAGGAGCAGTAATTGAGAGCTGAAAGTACGCAAAAAAAAATAAATGTAAAAATCATAGATAATAAAATTAAAGATAATTTACCTAATTATGCTACGGCAGGTTCTGCAGGCCTTGATTTGCGTGCCTGTATTGATCAAATGGAGGTTGTTTTGCCCGGTAAAACAATTTTAATTCCAACTGGTATTGCTATACATATAGAAGATACCAATCTATGCGCGATGATCTTGCCACGTTCTGGACTTGGACATAAGCATGGTATAGTGTTGGGTAATTTGGTCGGTTTAATTGATTCGGATTATCAAGGGCAATTATTTGTGTCGGTTTGGAATCGCGGGCATGAACCATTTGAGTTGCAGCCGATGGAAAGAATCGCTCAGTTAGTGGTAGTGCCGGTTGTGCAGGTACAATTTGATATAGTTGAAGATTTTGCTGCTACTAATCGAGGCGAGCAAGGGTTTGGGAGCACGGGGAAACATTAAGAAAAGTATCGAAAGTATCTCCACCAAATTCTGCCAGTTCGGTTTTATTGTCACTGGATATTGTAAGGCTGTTAAAATCATACTTGCTAACATCAAGTAAGTGAGATGGTACAATATTCTGCAGTGAGCGAAACATAGTTTCAATTCTACCTGGGTGATGAGAACCCCATTGTTGCAGCATTTCTTTTATTGCTTGACGTTGCAGATTTGGTTGAGAGCCACATAAGTTGCATGGAATTATTGGAAAGTTTTTGGCAGTGGCGTATTTTATAATTTCTTTTTCAGGGCAATATGCTAGTGGGCGAATAACAATGTTTTCTCCGTTGTCACTGATTAATTTTGCCGGCATACCTTTAAGCTTACCGCCAAAAAACATATTCAGAAAAAATGTTTCTAGAATATCGTCGCGATGGTGTCCAAGCGCTATTTTGGTGGCTTTAACTTCTTTTGCAACTCGATATAAAATTCCTCGTCTTAATCTAGAACATAATCCACAAGTGGTCTTACCATCAGGAATAACTCGTTTTACGGTAGAGTAGGTGTCTTCATTAATTATTTTATAGTCAACTCCAAGTTGATTAAGATAGTCAGGTAAAACATGCTTAGGGAATCCCGGCTGTCCTTGGTCAAGATTTACTGCAATTAGAGTGAACTCTATTGGCGCTATTTTTTGAAAACCAAGTAGAATATCAAGCAATGTGTAACTATCTTTGCCTCCCGACAAGCACACCATGATTTTATCGCCATTTTCAATCATGGTATAATCGTTTATTGCTTTGCCAACTGAGGCGCGAAGTCTTTTGGTTAATTTATTAAATTCGTATTCTTGATTCATTATTTTGGTAATAATATAAGTTATATGCTACATGCCAGCACGCATGATGACACACATACTGGCATAGTTTAGTGGCAAATTGTACCACAATACTATAATTTGTCAAGTGTATTTTGAGGTTTTTCTGTTAAAGTTTTAGTTTTATAAATCGTGCATTGGCCGAATCAATCATAATTTGTTTTAGCACATGATCACTAAATGTGAGAAAATCATTGGTTGGCTGACAAGTTTGTTGATTAGGAAAACCTTTGCTACGTGATATGTTTTATATGCTATTCGTAATTGGTTTACTTGCGAAGCTAAAGTTGGACTTTTTTGATACTCAAAGGCAAAGAGTATGTTTACTTGTGTTATTTAATAGCATTACAAGTAATATGATTACAAGTAATAGTATTACAAGAATTATTGAAAATTAAAGAGTTATTATAATTAGGGTAACTACAAATTATGGGTTTTAAAAAAATTATTTTGTTATTGGGCATCATTTGCTCAATATTTATTCAACCTGCATTTGCAGATGAAGATGATGATACTGGTCAAACTGAAGAAGTTCCAGTTGGAGCAATGACTCAAGATATAATCGGTAATATGCTGCTACAGTCTGTAAGTTTAATTGGCATTCCTTATAAATGGGGCGGTAATACCCCCCAGCAAGGCATGGATTGCAGCGGGTTTATTCGTTATGTATTTAGAAAGTCTTTAGGAATTACATTGCCTAGAACTGCTGCCGAAATGGCTAAAGTAGGCAAGCGGGTGAGTATTGATGAACTAGAGCCTGGTGATCTAATATTTTTTACGTTTCATCATTCATATATTGATCATGTTGGAATGTATATTGGAAATAATAAATTTATTCAGTCACCGCGCACCGGTGAAAATATTCAGGTTACAGAGTTAACTAGTGTGTGGCGGGCTAAAATTAACGGTGCCAAACGGATTGTACAAGAAGATGAGGATACCAACGGTCATACTACAGTGCAGAGTTATCAGGAAATTAATGATGAAGCATTGCCGGTGCGTTATGGTTATACTAGACGTGCAGTGCGAAAGACTGGCAAGTCTAGCGGTAGTAAATCTAACAGTAAAAGCAATAAGAGTTCAAACCGCAATTTAACCTCTGGCAGCAGCAGCCGTAAACGTACTACTGCTACTGTAACTCATACGAAGAGTTATACATCTGTCAAAAAAACCTCGACGGTTAAGAAAAAAAGATACTGATTTTTTATAAATTATTTATGGTTATTATTGAGGTAAGAGTGATTGGATGAGGCAGGTTTGGTATAGCACTGATGGGGAGAAAATTGTCTGTGCTGAAAAATTAAAGGTAATGCAGCAAGATATTGATGAATTGCGGCAAATTGCACAGGATGCGTTTGAGGATGGGATATTGATGGGTATTGATCCACAGCAATTGCGTCAATATTTTGCCCAGTTAATGTTAAGTTTAACTGATTCATTTGATTAGAGATATGGTTAAAAGATGATTAAGGAATTGATTGGGTATATACTGATCGTAACTGGTTTACTTGCGCAGCTAAAGTTGGACTTTTTTGATACTCGAAGTATTTCGATTCTGGACAAGGAATATCGCAATAAAAAGCGACGGGGACGCGTCCCGACGAGTCCCACCGTGTACATATAAGTACACGAGGAGCGTTTTATAAGATATGACACAGTCCAGGATTGAAAGACAAAGAGTATATATTGTTGGTCAGGGAGATCTTGTTGTATTATGTTTAATTTATTTGAACTAACTATTGGGCTTAGATATCTGCGAGCCAAGCAAAAAAGTGGATTTGTATCTTTTATATCTTTAGTATCAATTATTGGGATAGCGCTTGGGGTTGCTGCGCTAATTACTGTATTATCGGTAATGAATGGGTTTCAGCGTGAAATAAGAGGAAAGATTATTGGTGTATCTTCACATATGCAGCTATTTGATGCTGGAGGCATGTTAAAAGATTGGCAGTATATTGCCAATAAAGCGCAAAAAGCCAATAAGCAAATTTTAAGTTATGCGCCCTATGTAGATGGACAAGCACTAGTGTCGTTTGACAATAATGTAAGCGGTGTATTGGTGCGGGGAATTTCTCCTGAATATGAAAATAGGGTGGGTAATATTAATCAAAGTATGACAAATGGTGATGATAATACCTTACAAGCTGGTAAATTTAATGTGGTTATTGGGCAGGGCTTAGCCCGGCAGCTTGGGGTTGGGTTGGGGCAGAAAATAACTTTGATTACTCCGGATGGTCAAATTACTCCGGCTGGAATGCTGCCGCGATTAAAGCAGTTTACAGTCAGCGGGATTTTTAATGTGCATATGTATGAGTATGACAGTTCTTTAGTTTTAATTAATTTGGAAGATGCTCAGACCTTGTTTAAGATGGGCAGCAGTGTTAGTGGGGTGCGGCTCAAGGTTGATGATGTAATGGAGACGCAGCATATTAAATATGCGCTAGAAGATTATTTACCAGAGAATGTAATTATCACTGATTGGATTGAGCAGCATCAAAATTATTTTGCTGCAGTGGACATGGAAAAGAAAATGATGTTTGTTATTTTAACTTTGATTGTCGCTGTTGCCGCATTCAATTTAGTTTCAACTTTGGTCATGACAGTTAATGATAAAAAGAGTGATATTGCGATTTTACGAACTATGGGTGCCAGCAAAAGGAATATAATGCATATTTTTATGATTCAGGGTGGGATATCCGGCATAATTGGTACTGTATCGGGTACCATTTTGGGCTTAATTTTAGCTAGCAATGTGGGATATATTGTACATTTTTTTGAGCAGCTAACTGGGGCTAAATTAGTTAATGCAGATGTGTATTTGATTGATTATCTGCCTTCGCAGATTGTACCACATGATGTAATAAGCATCTTTGTTATAGCTATAGTTTTAAGTATCTTGGCTACATTATATCCTAGTTGGAGTGCGTCTAAGACCGACCCAGTTGAGGCTTTGCGTTATGAGTGATTTTGTGTCAAATATGAGTGATAATGTGAATAGCGGTGATAATGTAAATACCGCAGAAGTTGTATTAAGCTGCAAAGATTTGCACAAGTCTTTTATTCAAGGCGGTGTAGAACTAAAAATTTTAACTGGAGTTAATTTAGAAGTTAAAGCCGGGGAAACCGTAAGCATAACGGGGAGTTCTGGAAGCGGTAAAAGTACCTTACTCCATTTATTAGCCGGTTTAGATCGGGTAACTCGTGGCGAAATTTTAATTAAAGGGAGTAATTTAACTGCATTAAGCGACAATCAAATATGTAAAATTCGCAACCAAAACTTAGGTTTTATTTATCAATTTCATCATTTATTGCCAGAATTTACGGCATTAGAGAATGTATTGATGCCAATAATGATTTACAAAAAAGTTGATGTGGCAACTAAAAATCATGCAATAGAGTTATTGGCTCGAATGGGGCTTAATAATAGAGCATCTCATTTTCCGGGACAGCTCTCTGGTGGTGAGCGACAAAGAGTAGCCATTGCTAGGGCAGTAGTTAATAATCCATTATTAGTTTTTGCAGATGAACCGACCGGCAACTTGGATAATTACACTAGCAATAAAGTACTGGATATATTTTTTGAGCTGCAGCAAGAGTTAAAAACCAGCTTGATTATTGTAACTCATGATACCGAAGTTGCAGCAAAAACTAATTCACATTATCGCTTGCATAATGGTATGGTAAGAGAGTATTAGTACTCCCACATATTCCGAGTAATTAATATACTATTTATAATTGGTTTACTTGCGCAGCCCAGCGCATTGTATTTTTTATAGCTTTCTACAAGATATACCTGCAATAAATGCTGGTTATGCACCCATCTGTCTTAATGCTAACATCCTGCCATATAAAAACATAAGATGGCCAAAATATTTTTCGGATGTTAGTAAGTATGTATGTAAAACAGTCTAAATTAACTCAAATTTTAGCAATGACTATTTTGATAATTATTGCTAGTTTTTTAACTGCGTGTAATGCAGGGGTAAAATCATCAGATAAGGCTATGACATCCTATTCAATAAACGGCGTTGATGGAGTTATTACCAATCAAAATATTTCAGTAACTTTGCCACATGGTACAAACGTTACTGCCTTAATTGCTACTTTTACTGCTACAGGTACCGAGGTTGCTATAGGAGGTGCTACTCAGGTGAGTGGCGTTACTTCAAATAATTTTACCAGCTCCCTAGTTTATACGGTAACTGCAGAGGATAATTCAACTATCAGTTATACGGTTACAGTAACTGTATCTCCGTCCTCAGATAAGACTATAACTGCCTATTCAATAAATGGTATAGACGGGGTGATTACTGGTGAAAGTATTGTAGTTGATATGCCAAACGGCACTAATGTTAGCGCATTAGTTGCAAGTTTTACCACGACTGGAGTCAGGGTCAGTGTAAATGGTATTACACAGATAAGCGAAAGTACTGTTAATAATTTTACTAATCCGCTAATTTACACCGTAACGGCAAATGATGGGTCTACTATAAAATATACTGTAACGGTAAGCGTTGAACCTTCTTTTATGACCGCCATAACGCATTATTCATTAAATAATGTACCTGGCATTATTTTAGGGAAGAGCATCATAGTAAATCTGCCGTATAAAACTGATACTGCTAATCTTATTGCAACTTTTGCCACTACTGGAGTAAGTGTTAGTGTAAATGGTAATACGCAAATTAGTGGTGTTACTGCTAATAATTTTGCTGATCCAGTACTCTACACTGTATCTAGTAATGACGGAACGACTGCAATCTATACTGTACGGGTAATAATATCGCCATTGCATAGCAAAACCGTAACCGCGTATTCCTTAAATGGTAGAGTTGGCGTCATTGAAGACAATAATATAGCTATAGCTATGCCATATAATGTTGACCTAAGTGCACTAACCGCAACTTTTACTACAACAGGAACTAGTGTAAGTATAAATGGTGTTACACAAGCTAGCGGTATCACAACACATGATTTTACTAAACCGGTTGTGTACACAGTGACTGCTGGCGATGGCACTACTGCTAATTATACCGTTACTGTAACTAAGGTTCCTTATATTGTTTATATCACCAATGGAGTGCATAACAATGTTAGTCAATGTACGCTCGACCAAACGACTGGCGCTTTGGCTAATTGTGGAGTAACTGGTGACATATTTAAAAATCCAATGGGAATTGCGGTTAACAATGGATTTGCCTATATCGTTAATAATGAAAGTGCTACAGTTACCCAATGTAAAATTAATACGATAACAGGTATTTTTTCTAATTGCGTAAGTACTGGAGCTAATACCAAGACTTATACTGGTGTTAGTTATTATAATCATCCAACAGCTATCACTATTAACAATGGATTTGCCTATATCCTTAACCAAACTGGGAATAGCGTTACACAATGTATAGTTAATCAAAAAACTGGCGCTTTGACGAATTGTATAGTGTCTAATGAACTGTTTGATTCACCAATGGCAGTTACGGTTAATAATGGATATCTTTATGTAGCAAATAATCAAAGTGATAGTGTTAGTAAATGTACTGTTGATACTACAACGGGCAGCTTGAATAACTGTACAACTACCGGCACTGGGTTTAATAAGCCGTCTAGTATTGTTATTAGTAGTGAATTTGCGTATATCACTAATCAAGAGAGCGGTACTATTACTAAATGTAGCGTTGACTCAACCAGTGGCGTATTATCAAGCTGTGCACAAGCTGCATCGGGATTTTTTAGTCCGGCAGGCATTGCTATAAGTAATGGAGTTATCTATATTACGAATCAAAGTAATGGTACCATTAGTAAATGCAGCTTTGATAAGACAACTGGAACTGTCAGCAATTGCGGGGTAGACAGCACTCAATTACAAACTCCTTTGGGAATTATAATTCATTAAGATCCATTTGCTGAAACTCGTTAAATTCATTAAAATTTACAAAAATATCTAATAAACCATAATGTCGCCACTGCTGCTTTTGGTAGCTGTGGCACTCTCCGGCGTTGAGTCGTCATCAATTAAATTATCAATATTTACCTCATTGTTATTATCGCTTGTGCTAGTTGGCGCACTTTCTCCATGTGCTTGCAAATAAGTATCACGTAAGGTGGTATATGGATCTATTGATGTGTCAAGCAAATCATCAAAATCTAAATATTTAGCGCGCATATCAATCCCATTGATAGCAAACAAGCCAACTGATACATAATTATATTGTCCAGGAATAATCCACCAGGTAGGGTTAAATATTGTGTCCGGGATGATACCAATTGCATCGCGCACAGTTGATGGACCAAGCAGTGGAATTACAAAATAAGTACTATGTTTCCAGCCATAAGCCTGCAAAGTTCTACCAAAAGAATTAGTATGTTGGAATAAGCCTAAACTGCTTGACACATCAATTAGTCCGGCTATCCCAAAAGTTGAATTTATGGCAATACGCATGACGTTATGCATGGCATTTTCGCCGCTTAATTGTAGTATATCATTGCCTAAGGTAATAAAATCTCGTAGATTATTGAAAAAGTTTTGAATTCCAGCGCGTATGGTTGAGGGAACATAAGTTGTATATCCCACCGCGGCTGGGCGGACAAAGTTTTTATCCAAAGTATCATTCATGCGGTAAGCATTGCGATTATAATTTTCAAGTCTATCTATAACGATAGTCTGTGATTCATAAATTGCATAAGACATGTTATATAGACAAAGTAGCACACAGGTGAGGCATAGCTTAACTATTTTATACGCCCCGGTTTGACGCGTTTGCAATTTTGTAGTCCAATTTGGGTGTGTTTTGTGAGATATTGGGAACTTAAGGACACTGAGTATGTTTAGCACTAAAGATTAACCTGATATAATTGACAAAACTTCTTAACTACTTCTGGGGTATTAGTAAAATTTAGTTGACAATGTTGGTGGTGGGCAACTGCTTTAAGCTCCAATAAAAGAGCAACCCCTGAAGAATCTATATTAGATACAGTTGATAAATCAATACTGAGCTCCTTGGAGGCAGCAAGTAATTTAGTCATTGACTTTAGCAAGAGTGCAATATTTGCAATGATTAAAGGTTGTTTAAATTTGAATTCGTTCATTTATAAATTTTTCTATCTAAGAGTTTTTTTCTTTGAGGCTGGCTACCTTAGTTTGTAATTGTTTGATTAACCCTTCGATTTTACTTGATTGAACTACGTCATTAAATTGGTTTCTATATGTAGTTACCAAACTTGCGTTTTCAATCTTGATATCGTAGGCTTTCCAACCAGCGGCGCCGGATGGTTTAGCCAAATCATACTCAACTTTGATTGGTTGATTAGGGTTGCTGGGGTTGACGGCCGGCATTAATACTTGACTCATCACCTCAGCTTTTTTACCATCGATACTACTGCTGGTAATATTAATTTGTGCGCCTTTAAATTTAGATAAGGCTGTGGAATAAGTATAAATTAATAATTGTTTAAATAACTCTACTAACTGTTGTTGCTGTTCCGGATTAGCTAATTTCCAATTATTGCCTAAGGCATACTTGGTCATTAAAGTAAAATCAAATTGAGGGGCAGCTACATTATTGATTAATGTTATTGTTTGATTTTGCGGTACACCACGATTAACGGCTTCAAGAACTTTTTTTGAAGTATCGCTAACAACTCGGCACGGTGAATCTGATTCGCAGGATGCAGCGGTTATAGTAACTTCACTTTTATTTAAGATCATAGATTCGGCAACAGGAGCAGAGGCTGATTTTTCTGCTGAGTATACTGAAAATGAAATTACAAAAAATCCTAAAAACAGGTGTTTTTTATTCATTACTTAAATTCTCCTTATATTACAAAAGTATTTATGCCAAGATATTCTATTTTTAACTAAAATATATATCTATACTCAAAGTATTTTACCAATATCTTAGTCATATTTTTATTTTGTTGTCATACTAGTCATAAATTTACCAATTAAATCTTCTAAAACCATTGCAGAAGAGGTTAAGGTAATAGTGTCGCCATTTTTTAAATATTCTGTATCTGCTCCAGATTGAAGGGCAACATATTGTTCCCCCAATAATCCAGTGGTTAAGATTTGTGCAGAAGTATCATTAGAAAATTTATAACTATCATTAATATTCATAGTTACCACAGCTTGATAGGTTTGGGTATTTAAGTGAATATCTGTAACCCTTCCCACCACAAATCCTGATACCTTTACCGGTGCAGATACCTTTAAAGATCCTATATTACTAAAGCTTGCATGTAGGGCATAAGTTTGATTGTTGGATGAGCCAATATTAAAATTAGTTGCTACTTTGATGGACAAAAAAGCTAAGCTGCATATTCCAATAAGGACAAAAATCCCTACCATAAAATCAATAGTCAAGCGTTTCATTAAGGTTACCTTACAAATTATTATACAATAATAACAATAAGAAGATGTATATATTCTTATTGTTATTATTAATTATTATATCTATTCTTTTAAATTTCTTAAAACATTAATGCAGTTAATATAAAATCTAGAGCCAGTACTGTAAGAGCTGAGCTAACCACTGTCTTAGTAGTGGCGTTAGACACTCCTTCTGCAGTTGGCTTAGCGACAAATCCTTGGTATACTGCAATTAGAGTTACCACTGCCCCAAAAACGGCACTTTTAATGACACCATTAATCACATCATAGTGTAAATCTACACTATCTTGCATTTGTGACCAAAAACTGCCTTGATCAAGTCGGAGTAAAGTAACTCCAACAAAATAACTTCCGATAATTCCAGCCGTGTTAAATAGCGCAGCAAGCAGCGGAACCGCTATAATGCCACCAATGAATTTAGGCGCTACAATGCGCTTAATTGGTGATACTGCCATCACGCTCATTGCTTCTATTTGTTCTGTGGCTTTCATTAAACCAATTTCGGCAGTCATTCCAGAACCAGCGCGTGAGGCAAATAAAATTGCGGTTAATACCGGACCTAACTCGCGCAATAAAGATAATGCTGCTACCGATCCCAACATTGTTACTGATCCAAACCTCTCTAAAGTATTATATCCCTGCAATCCAAGCACCATACCGACAAACCATCCGGATACAGCAATAATTACAATGGATTTTACGCCTGAGAAATAAATTTCTTTAAGTATTAAGTTTAATCTTAATATTGAATAGGGTAGGCTAAAAATTATTTCTATAAGTAAATTAAGCATTCCCCCTGCATACAGGATTAAATCAGCAAATGGTTTGCCAATTGTGGCTATTATATAAATCATTTTATTCATTTATAATACCCTTCCAGGTATTTGCTGTAATCTAATTTTGCGGGGTAATCAAACCGAAATGGTCCGTTTATTTCACCATCTACAAATTGGCGTACAGCTAAATTATCTGTATTACGTATTTGCTCTGGAGTACCTTGGCTAGTAATTGCGCCATCAGCCATAAAATAAATGTAGTCGACTATTTTAAACGATGATTCAATGTCGTGTGTGACTAAAATAGATGTTTGATTAAGTGCGTTACTTAGCTTATTAATTAACATTGCAGAGACATTTAACGAAATAGGATCAAGCCCAGTAAAGGGTTCATCATACATCATTAATTCTGGGTCTAATGCCATCGAACGGGCTAGAGCTATCCGTCGAGCCATACCGCCGGATAATTCTTGCGGCATCATGTTTTCTGTACCAAATAAACCTACCGCGTTTAATTTCATGGCCACAATTTTTTTAATTAAGCATTCAGGTAAATTAGTGTGTTCTTTTAAGCTAAACGCAACATTTTCATACACTGACATATCGGTAAATAAAGCGCCAAATTGAAACAGCATACCCATTCTTTTGCGCAGATGAAGAATATCTCTGTTGGGCATGGAGCTAATGTTATGGTTTAGTACTGTAACTGAGCCGGTTTGTGGTTTGATTTGTCCAGATATAAGACGTAATAAAGTAGTTTTGCCACAGCCACTGCCACCCATTATAGCTACTATTGAGCCTTGACGAATTTTTAAGGATACATTTTTAAGGATGGGGCGGTCTTCATCATAGCCAAAAGTTACATTTTCTATGATAACCGAATAATCATTTTGCATGTGCGTTACTATTTTAACATCATGCTGATTATCCATTAACCTTGTTATGGATAAACTCAGCACATTTTAATAAATTTTATTGTGAATCAGTGAAAAATCTGGAACGTTATACTGATTAGTCGAGCCAATATATTACTCACTTGGTAATAATTTTAACACAATAATATGTTTGGTGTTACTTATATTTGAAATTGTATGCTGCTAATTATTCTATACATCAAAAAACTCCCTATTAAAAGTACATTATTTTAACTGGACTTTGGCACTTTTTTGATTTAGGATTTTGATGATTTTATAGATAGGTCAAATTGATATTTGTTGATTGAGGGGTATATTCAATCCAAAATTATTAACCATATCATCTCAATTAAGAGTTTCTACTGTTTTACTCCCGAGTTTGCCATTTTTTAAGGTATAAAAGCCCCCCTTCTCATTGTTAGGGGGCTTATTATTAATAACTCAAAACGTGACAAAGTCATGAGTATTATTACCATTAGTATAATACTAATAATATAATTATCTGTATATGCGCCAAATACATTCCGGAAAATGACCATTTAGGTGCATTTATGTGATACAATAACAGTTGGTTGGTAGTTATGATTCGTAAAGAATTGATAAGTATGAACTATAGGTCTGTCAACCTACCTTGCTGCCTCTCAAGCGTCTACATTTCGGGAATTAAAGATAAAAAGATTCAGACCACAAAGATTTTTTAAGCTGTGTTGATGGTAAATATGTTCCAGAACAATTTGAGGCTAAAATAGTAAGTTTAAAAACGTAAATGTGCAACTAAAGCATTTAAAAGAAGATGTTGTTTAATCCAATCTTCTGAGGAAAGATTAAATATTTTATGTTATAGGGGTTACGTATGAATAATGTTAAAAATGATTGGGGACGTGGGGTTGGCTGGTGTAGAAGTATTCTAATTACCGTCTTTATTGCATTACTTGGGTTTATAACCGTTTCATGTGGTAGTGGCGCTAACTCTTCTGAATCTGGCGGCAATGCAGTAGCTAACGCGAATACCGACTCAGCTTTAATCTCAAATAAATATAATCAGCCTGCTACTTATGGCAATGATGCTGCTAATCAATGGGCTTATATGAGCGGATATAAGTTAGTTGATCAGTACGGACTATACGTGGGGCAAGGAACTGTAGGAGGTCTGCCTGGCACCCGTACCTCTGCTGTTGCTCAAGCGGATAACAGCGGTAATATATAGCTGTTTGGGGGCAATGGATATGCTGCAAGCGGGTCTCAGGGCTCTCTTAATGATTTATGGACTTATGATGGCAATAGTCAAGTATGGACATGGATTAGCGGTAATAATGTAACCAATTCATCTGGCACATATGATGGCAGTTCAAGTGATCAGCCTGGAGCCAGATCGGGGATGATTAGCTGGATGAGTATAGATAATAAGCTGTGGATATTTGGCGGTAACGGCTACGATAATAAAGGTCAAAAAGGTTATTTGAATGACTTATGGCAGTATGATATCAAAACCAAGTTGTGGACATGGACTGGTGGTTCTAAAACTATTGGGCAAGCTGGTATCTATGGTACTAAGGGACAGGCTGGTTCTAGTAATACCCCTGGTGGGCGTGAAGGAGCAGTAAGCTGGACAGGTACAGATGGTAAATTATGGCTGTTTGGAGGGTATGGGATAGTAAGCAATAGCTCTGGTGTTCCGGTGCAGGGATTTTTGAATGATTTATGGCAGTACGATCCGAGTAGTAAATTGTGGACTTGGATTAGTGGATCAAATACACTGAATGCTCATGCAAATTATGGTGTTAAAGGTATCGCTGCTTCAACTAATGTACCTGGAAGCCGAAGTGGTGCGATAAATTGGGTGGATAAGTCGGGTAATTTATGGCTGTTTGGTGGTAATGGTTTTGTTGATAATAGTAATCATGGTCTGCTAAACGATTTATGGAAATATGATATAACCCTTAAACAGTGGATATGGGTTGGCGGTACTAATCTAGTAAATCAATCAGGCTTTTATGGTGCTAAAGGGATTGGAAGTACAACTAATATGCCAGGTAGCAGAATTGGTGCGGTTAGTGTGGTGGAAAGCTCTGGTCAAGTATTACTATTAGGTGGAAGCGGATTTGCAACTAATGGCAGCGCAGGGTCTCTAAATGATGTATGGCAATATGATGCAGATAACAATAGATGGACATGGGTGAGTGGTTCCACCAGTGTTAATCAGGCTGGAGTTGATGATACACACGGTAGTTTTTCTAGTACTAATTTACCAGGTGGACGAAGTAAGGCAGTAGGCTGGATTGATCAAAAAAATAGTCATTTATGGCTATTTGGTGGGTATGGTTATGATACTAATGGCGATATTGGGGTGATGGGTGATTTGTGGCAATACATTCCCTCAACTGATATTATTGATGATAGCGGCACCTGGACATGGGTGAATGGAACTAATGACATTGATCAATATTGGATTTATGATATAACAGCCCCGGCAAATAATATGCCTGGTGGTGAGGATTTGGTCGCAGGCATAGCAGATAACAATAATACATTATGGATGTATGGCGGATATGGTTATGGTGCAGCCGGCCGGGGGTTTATAGGCGACTTGTGGAAATATGATATACCGAGCAATATATGGACGTTAGTGTTCGGAGATGGCGGAGTTGATAAAACCCCTGTCTATGGAAGCAAGGGATCTCCCAGCGCTAGTAATAACCCTGGAGGAAGAGAGGCAGCGATAATGTGGGCGGATAATTCAGGCAGTCTATGGCTGTTTGGCGGGATATATGGTAGTACTGTTCATGCTAAAAATGATTTATGGAAATATGATCCAAGTAGCGGTTATTGGACCTGGGTTGGTGGATCTTCCAGCTCAAACCAAACTGGCACCTATGGCAGCAAAGGCGTTCCCAGTGCCAGCAATATACCGGGTGGAAGGTATGGCATGTCACGCTGGACGGATAAAAATGGTAAATTTTGGCTATTTGGAGGATATGGAAACACTAGCAGTGGTTCTGGCACCTATAATGATTTGTGGTCATATGATTGTACTACCAATCAGTGGACATGGATGAGCGGAGCTTCAACTTTTAACCAGGCTGGTACTTATGGAACGAAGGGGGTCCCCGGTTCAAACAACGTTCCTGGAGCAAGATCCCCTGCTGCGGTTTGGGTAGATGAATCAAATAATTTATGGTTGTTTGGTGGTACCGATCAGAACTACAAACATCGCTATAGCGATTTATGGAGGTATAACATTAGAACCAAGCAATGGACTTGGATGAGCGGCGCCAATACTGCCAACACCCAGTATGGAGTATACGGAACTTTAGGAGTTCCGGATGCGAAAAATATTCCTGGCATGCGTGGTGGAGCGCATGCATGGATAGATAATTCCAATAATTTATGGTTGTTTGGAGGTCAAGATTGCGACTCAGGGTGTCCATTTTTAAACGATTTATGGAAATATAATATTCCAACTGGATTATGGACATGGATGGGTGGATCCAATACATATGATCAGGTTGGGGTGTACGGGGTAAAAGGTGTTAGCGATATAAATAATGTACCGGGTTCCCGTTTCTATGGGTTTGCTTGGACCGACAATAGCGGAGCATTCTGGCTATTTGGAGGATTGGGCTATGTTTATTATGCTACTTACGGGATGCTTAATGATTTATGGAAATATGTGCCGCCAGCTAACTAATTATTTTTGCATAAGCATTTAAAGTAAGCGTTTGCCTATGCGCAAACGCTCTCTATCCAGAATATCCAAACCATGCTTTTTTCCTGACATTTTTTTAAAGTTCCCAAATATAGCGATAAATAGTTTGATGACTAATTTTTATATCTAAATTGCTTTTCAATATATATTCTTCGGTTTATTTTGTCGCACTTGGAATGTTAATCCGCCATTCTAGTGCGACACCCGTATGCTCGCCTTATATATTTTTGATTATATCTAGTTCATATTAATAATTTTTTCAATTTCCTGTTCACTGGTATTTGCAATCTTAGCAATTTGCACTATATCCATTCCAGCTTCCAACATATTCTTTAACATTTTTTGCATAGTTTCAGCTTTGCCCTCAGCTTTGCCTTTTGCTTCACCCTCAGCTAATCCTTCAGCTAATCCCGCAGCCTTACCTTCTTCAAATTTACCCAACATCAAGGTCTTCTCAGTTCGCACAGAATCCCAATATGATTCATAAGAGTTTAACTCACCCGGAGTATAAGCAGCTTCTTCAGATAATGTTATTGCTTCTGATATTTCTGGTATATCTAATAAGTCTCGCGAAACATTAATAGTTTTTTCATTAACTTCACGCAAGAAGCGTAACCAGAGTAGTTTAAGTTTTTTCTCATCCGGTGATTGAATCGGGAATTTGGGTAATTCAATAAAGATTAACTGCAAATGCTCAATAATGCTCGTAGAGTACGCCCCTGATTTAACTAACTTATAATGATGATACCATTCAGGAGTCATCTTATCAAATATATCGGCTACGATTCCTAAGCCATATACTGGCTGCAATAATTGATACTCTTTTCCTTTTTCAAGCTGCTTCACAATTGCTTGGCTAGTACCAAAGAGCAGTCTTTGTTTAAAGCTATTAGTCCAGTCAATTTGCATTTCTACAATAAATACACGCCCATTAGCATCCTTACACTTAACATCAGCAATAGTGCGCTTAAATGCAGGTATTTGTGGAATTTGCTCAACTGGTAAATATTCTAAGGTATCAATTTGATGCTCTGCATCTAAGGGTAATACAGCATTTAAAAAGCTTTTTAAGAGATGCGGGTGATCTCCAAAGATTTTCTTAAATACTACATCGCTTCTTGGGTCAAGGTATCGTGACATTTTTGCTCAATTCTATAAAAACGCTTCTTTATTTGACGTTTGTGTTAAAAAATTCAACTATTGCTAAATTGATATGTTGGTATCATTATCAATTAAACATAGCTTCATAATATACTCTTCGCCTTTGATTTACTTGCGAAGCTAATGCTGGACTTTGTCATATCTCTTAGTTGTCAGAATCCTTCATATAAGGTTTTTTATCAATTCTAGCTTCACATAGAATTATAGCATCTCTAAATAAGATGATGTATAAAGTTCTTTTTTATTGTTGATTCATCGTTATTCAGCTCGCTTGCGTATTTTAATTTGAGTATATCTTAAAATTTGCAGTACTCCAATTTATAAGTTGTGACTTATGCTGAAAAATATTAAAGAATTGATTTTTTGATCTGCGATAAAATGTATGCTGTGTGTATGTAAGAGGTTTGCTGTTTCGTGAAGATACATACTTCGGGTATGTAGCCTAAAATATAACAAATTCCAGCTTTAGATTGGTAAGTAAACCAGATATGAAGAGTGTATATTATGCTAAATTTTGTGATAAATAATATGAATGTTAAAAATATTTCATTGCTAGTTAGACTGGATAAGCCAATTGGAACTTTGTTACTGCTGTGGCCAACGTTGGGGGCGCTAATAGTTGCTGCTCATGGCATGCCTCCGCTATACGTAACTGTAGTATTTAGTTTAGGAACTTTCTTAACTAGGTCGGCTGGCTGTGCCATAAATGATGCTTTGGATGCTGATTTTGATAGGCATGTGCAGCGTACGCAAAACCGCGTGGTAGCTAGTGGGGTGATCTCTAAAAAACAAGCTGCATTTATCGGTCTAGTACTAAATTTGCTGGCTTTTATTGTGGCAGTCATTTGTTTGAAAGCTAATACAGTATGGTTAAGCCTTCCTGCCGTAATGATGTCAATTACGTATCCGCTAATGAAGCGATTTTGTCCGCTGCCACAAGCGTATTTAGGGATTGCATATAGTTTTGGCATTTTAATGGCATTCATGGAGGTGGCTGGCGCCTTAAACTACATTAGCGGCATGTTATTTGTAGCTAATCTACTATGGGTTGTTGGTTATGATACTGTTTACGCTTTGGTGGATAAAGCAGATGATTTAAAAATAGGTATTAAAACCGCAGCAATTACTCTGGGCAAACGCGTAAATGGCTTTATTATTATTTGTTATACAGGGTATTTTTTATTGTATGTAATGGTGGGGATTATTCTTGCTCTCAACATATGGTATTTTTTATTGCTATTATTTGTTTTGGCACTATTAATTTATCAGATAATAGTCCTATTAACTGGGCATGTTTCTCAATATTTTCGGTTGTTTTTACTCAATAATTGGGTGGGGCTAATTATGTTTGCAGGATTATTTATTGGGTTTAGATAGTAGACTTCTTTTTTTATTATGTTTTATGATAAATCTGTGATTATGAAAGAAGTTTGGTTTGTGAGATGTTTTAAATGAATAATTTTAAATGAATATTTTAGTTAGTGATCCAAATTTCATTAAGGTTATACCTAAGTTACCTGGAGTATACCGTTTTTATGCGATTAGAGAGGTAAAAAATTGTGGTGATAAACAGGATGAGTATGGTGACTATGAGTTGCTTTACGTAGGCAAAGCATTAAATTTATATAATCGGGTCAAGTCTTATTTTCAAAAATCCAACAATTTATCTCCCAGAATTAGTTTGATGGTAGCTAAGGTACACTCTATAGAAATTACAGTGACTGAGAATGAAGTTTCAGCCTTGATTTTAGAAAATAATTTAATCAAAAGTTTAAAGCCAAAGTACAATATAATTTTTCGGGATGATAAAAGTTATCCGCTTATTAGACTGTCTAAACATGAATTCCCTAGACTGGATAGTTTTCGGAAAAAAATGGATGCTGGTAATTTATCTGATAATTTGTTTGGTCCTTATCCTAATAGTTTTGCGGTAAAACAAAATTTGGATTTAATTGGTAAGTTATTCAAATTACGCAATTGTACCGATGCGGTTTTTTCTTCGCGTACCCGTCCATGTATTATGTATGAAATTAAGCGCTGTTCAGCCCCTTGCGTTCATTTGGTGAGTAAAGCAGATTATGCTGTTCAAGTGGCTCTGGCAATTGATTTTTTAAAGGGTAAATATGCCTCAGTACTTGACAGTTTAACCGCACAGATGTATCAATTATCTGATCACATGGAGTTTGAAAAGGCTGCTGTAGTGCGCGATCGACTCAATCAAATCAAACATATTAGTTCTTCGCAAATAATTAATAGCTATAATCAGCCCATGAGTGCGGACTTAATAATATGCAGGGGGGATGAAGCAAAAGTTTTTATCTATCTTATTATTTTACGCAATGGCTTATATGTGGGGGACAAAAGTTTTATTTTAGATAATTTAGATGATGATGTGAGTCAAGTAGTTGAGGCTTTTTTAGAAAATTACTATTTAGGTTCCACACACAATGCTATATCAGAGGCAGCCAACACGAGTTACAATTACAATGCACAGGGGATATTCACTAAATTTAGTTTGAGAGATGAATTTAAGCAGTTATTTTTTAAAGCATGTAACATTAAAATTAGCCAGGGTAGATATAAACAAATAAAGAAGTTGTATCAGATGGGCGAGGTTAATTTACGCAATATAATTAATCAATATCAGGGAATGCATTATTTTAATAATGCAGCAGGGTATTTAGCTAACTTATTGAATTTAAATGAAATTAAGCGAATTGAGTGTATTGATGTCAGTCATCATCAAGGAGATAACACGGTTGCTAGTATTGTGGTATACGAAAATGGAGTTATTGATCATAGTAAGTACCGCAGGTATAATTTAGCAACTGACTTATCTGGTCGTCCCGTGGGAGGCAATGATTTGTTGGCAATGCAGACAGTGCTTGAGCGTAGATTGCAAAATAAAGAATTAAAATTGCCCGATGTTATTTTAGTGGATGGCGGGCAGCTCCAACTAGATATATTGAAAAACATTTTAAAAAATGCTAAATTATATGATAGAATGAGGGGGTTAGCTATATTTAAAGGTGAGCGACGCGACCCCACCCTCGATCGAGTGCTTGTCGACAATGGTGATGTGCTTGGTTATGCCAATCATCCGCTGCTGTTCAGACTTTTGCAGGGATTGCGTGATGAGGCTCATCGGTTTGCTATTACGGGGCATCGTAAACGTCAAGTAAAGAAGATGTCGCAGTCTCAACTAGACGATATTCCCAATTTAGGAATAAAAAAGAAAAAGGCATTATTGGCTCATTTCGGCAGTGTTAAGAGCATTATGAACGCTGGGGTTGCTGATTTACAAAATGTAGTTGGAATTGGTTCTGTGTTGGCAGAGCATATATATAGGTATTTTCATTAATTAAAATAAATAGTTAGATAAATAATCATTATATAAATAAATAATTAATTAAGCAGCAGGGTATGTTGAAGAAAATGACTTGGCCTCTTTTATTAACATGGGTTAGAATATTTTTAGTGCCAATTTTTGTGGCAATTTATTATTTACCAGATTCACTTCTTGGTATATATGATAAAAATATTATTGCTACAGTTGTGTTTATTATTGCTGCCCTAACTGATTATTTAGATGGGTTTTTGGCTAGATTACTCAAACAGGAAAGTTCTTTTGGAGCATTTCTAGATCCTGTGGCAGATAAAGCTATAGTAGCGGCTAGCTTGGTGGTGTTGGTGTATATGCAGCGCACTTTTATGTTTGCTGCGATTATAATAATTGTGCGGGAGATTGCCATTTCAGCGCTTAGAGAATGGATGGCGCAGATGGGTAAAATACAAAATGTTGCTGTAGCATATGTGGGCAAGTTAAAAACTGCGCTGCAAATGATTGCGATTGCTTTGTTATTGCTTGATTATCATGGCAATTATATTAATACCAATTATATTGGCAATTTTTTTATGTTATTAGCGGTTGTTATTACGGTAATATCAATGTTTTATTATTTACAACAAGCTAAAAAATATTTCTGAAAGTATATTTGTTAGTGATTGAAAATATACTTGTTAGTGATTGGTTTAATTGCGAAGCTAAAGTTGGACTTTTTTAAAATTTAACTTAATATTAAAGATTGAGTTTTTTAATACTCGAAGTCATGTTGATTCATTGCAACAAATATAAAAATAAAGATAAAGTGGTATTAGCATATAGTGATATATAGACAAAAGAGCGTTTTTTAAGGTATGTAGATGGTTAAGAAAAATAATACTAAACAGCAGAATACTAAATCAGATGATACGTCTTTAACAAAGGCAATATCAAAAACAGTTAAAGCTAATTTACGGATGGGAGCTAAGCACGAACTTGAACATGATGACGGAGAGGATATGTCAGCGGGCGATGAGCTGGAGCGTGGCAAGCATCGTCGTACTCGAAGTAAACGCTTAGGTAAAGAAGAGGCTGGTCAGGAAGTTAGTCGCTTGATGCGGTTGGTTAGTTCGGGTACTGAGAACTTATCTGGTGAAGAGTTAGGCAAATTAGAGGATCAGAAGAAAAAGCTGCGTTATTTACTTGGCAAAGGAAAAGAGCGTGGTTATGTAACCAATGCTGAGATTAATGATAATTTGCCGGATCATATTACTGATCCTGAGATTATTGATCAGATCATAATGATGATCGAAACTATTGGAATTAAGGTTTTTGAGTATGAGCCAAGCCGTGAAGAACTGCTCTTGTCGGGGACTTCTTCAGCAACGGTTGATGATGATGAGTATGCTGTAGAAGAGGCTGAGAAAATCCTAGCCAGTACTACCTCTGCTAACGAATTTGGACGCACAACTGATCCGGTGCGGATGTATATGCGTGAAATTGGTACGTATGATTTATTAGATAAGACGGATGAGGCTGAGATTGCCCGTAAGCTTGAAAATAGTATTAAATCAATGATTTCAGCGATTGCAGATTGCCCCAAAATTATCAATGAAATACTAAGGGTATATGGTGAGGTTATTGCTGGTCGGGTTAAAATTGAAAACTTTATTGATGAATTTGTCGATGAGGAAGGGCTTCCGGAAGCTGACGCCGCTGCTTTAGACGGGGGTGGTAGTGATGGAGATGATGATTCAGAGAAGCTTGATGAGGCAATAATAGGTGATACTGAAGATGATGATCAACTAAGCCGTGAAGCATTGGAGCGATTAAAAAAGAAGACTGCTGAATTTTTTGAAGAGTATAGCAAATTAGTTGACAAGCAAAATAAAATTATTGAGAAACATACCGCTAATTCAGATAAGTACCGTGAGGTGCTGGTGGAAATTAATGCTCAATTAGAGAAAGTAAGGTTTACTAATAAGCAAATAGAGGCTTTTTGTGATTTACTGAGAAATGCGCATCGGGAAATTAAGAACCTAGAAAATGAAATTTTTCATATTGCTTGTGATGTGATAAAAATTCCAGAGGACAAGTTTAGAAAAGAATTTTTGAGTAATGAGATTAACTGGGTACAAACCCATGTTCCGCATAAAAAATATGCCGAGTTATTTGATACGCTAAAATTTGATATTGTTGAAAAGCAGCATAAAATTAAATTAGTTGAAGATGACTTAAAAATAAGCGTGGATGTGATTAAAAACCTATTTAAGCAACTGCAACGAGCTGAACGTGAGCAAAAGAAAGCTCGGACAGAGATGGTCGAGTCTAATTTACGCTTGGTTATTTCTATTGCTAAAAAATATACTAACCGAGGATTACACTTTTTAGATTTAATTCAAGAAGGTAATATTGGTTTAATTAAGGCAATAGATAAGTTTCAGTACCGTAAGGGATATAAATTTTCTACTTATGCTACATGGTGGATTAGGCAGGCGATTACACGGGCTATTGCAGATCAGGGTAGAACTATCCGTATTCCTGTGCATATGATAGAGACTATTAACCGTATGAGTAAAGAACACCGCAAGTTATTGCAAGAAAAATCAGGTGAGCCATTAACTAAAGAGCTGGCTACACGGATGGAGATTACAGAAGAGAAAGTCAGAAAAATCTATCAAGTGGCTCATGATT
>JAUPUP010000120.1 GCA_030917485.1 Pseudomonadota bacterium | reverse complement strand
CACCTAATACGATTTTTACAAAAAAGTGGGGTAAGCTAAATAATATTACCTGGGGAACTTAAATAATATTGGATGGGGGTGTCGGATAATAATAGGTGGGGAACTTGTATAAGAATACTCACGAGGGTTTAGCTGGACCGAAAAAATTAGTCATCGAGGATACTATTGTACACCTAAATCTAGTAAAATAATGTGGTTCAGTTAATCTTGGTTCAAATAATAATTTTACGGTAACTAATATGGACTCAATCCGATGAAAATTGGCTATGCGCGCGTTTCAACAAAAGATCAATCCTTGGATATGCAGGTTGATGCGTTGAAAAAAGCAGGATGCGACCAAATTTGTGTAGAAATTGCCAGTGGCACCAAAACCGCACGTCCTGTTCTTGATGAAATTATGAGAAACATGCGAGATGGCGATATTTTAGTGGTATGGAAGCTCGATAGATTGGGAAGAACTTTAGCCCATTTGATTCAGCTGACAACAAAACTAACGGAAATTAAAGTAGGATTTATTAGTCTGAACGATCCCATTGATACAACTACAATCCAAGGCCGTTTAGTTTTTGGAATATTTGCCTCATTGGCTGAGTTTGAGCGTGAATTAATTCGTGAGCGTACACAGGCTGGATTAAAGTCAGCTAAAGCTAGAGGCCGTAAAGGTGGAAGGCCTAAAGGATTATCTCAAAAGGCTATTGATAAGGCTGCGGCTGCCGAGGCGCTGTATAAAGATGGCAGTATGTCTGTCAAAAAGATTGCTCAACAGTTGGATATTTCTAAGACCACATTATATTTTTACCTGAGGCAACGTAATGTTACTATTGGTGAAAAAGATAAATAATTAATCTTAAAACTCAGATTCGACACTTTTGGGGGTTCTTCCACAGGACCAGTTAAAGGTATATCAGCAATTTGTATTAGTTTTGGGGTTGTAAGCGCAACAATGGCATTCGGTTAATCCTCATTTGTCTTTCCATAATATACAAATTAGTAGCAATAAAATTTTTTTGGGGTTTGAGTATTGTTAATGTAAAAATATTTATACAATCTTGATTCGCTTATCCATTTGGAAGTTATCCACAGTTTTTGTGGGTTAGTTGTGAATCCAATTTAGCTATAATATGGCTTTTAACCAAATGCCATTGGTAACCACAAACCAGATTTTTTCTCAAGCTAATTTTTGACCGTTTTTAGTAAATAAACCGGTGGGGTTTTATACAATAGAAATTGGATCTAAAAGTAGAGAGTTATGATGTAAATTTGAAAATCAGACAAATCTGAGGGTTGCGGTTAGATGCACCATAAATATTTTTAAAAAGCAAGAAGTAGTAAATCAGGATTTGTATAAAAATCTTTAATAATACTATCGCATGTACAGAAATAATATTTTTCAACTATAGTCTGAGATACTAATAATCTATCAAAGGGGTCTTTGTGCTGAGCGTAAAAAGGGAGTGTTGTACTAAAAATTAAATGTTTCGGTTCTAACCGTAGTTCAGTCACTTCATTATCATACAAAACATTGGTTATTTGGTTAATATCAACGTCTAATTTTTTTATACTAATTTTGATTGCCATCTCCATGAGCGAAGCCATACTATAATATACTTGATTGCTTAAATCTTCAATTTTGTCTATTATATTTTTAGGAATTTTTTCTCCCATCACCATCCGTATAATGACGTGAGTATCAAGTAGAATTTTCAATTACTCACCATAATAAGAGTTAATAATATTCTCTGGTAATGGTTTGTCAAAATTTTCATTAATAGTTACTTTTCCTTTTAATGAACCAAAGAGTCTTCTTCTTTTTAATTTAGTTTGCTTCAGCATGGTATATGTTTGATACTGCTCTACACCTGGTATTTGTAAATCTTGACTTAAAAACGTAGGTTGTGCTACATTATAATTTAAGACAGGAGAAATACCTTGAATTAAAAATAAACCAGCTGTAGCATAAGTTAATTTACTTAATTTATTTTGAGTAATTTCTTTAGTCATATTTATACTCCGGATTCAAAGTTGCAATAAAATCAGAGGTAAGTAGGTTGAAAAAAATCTCTTTTTCTATAACATGATACTTATTAAATTCCTCACTAACCACTTCTATACTACATGTTTTTGAATTACTAGATATATCAATATCTAGTAACGAACCACTAACTGGTGGTTTTCCCTGTTCATTAAATATTGCATTATTAGTAAGCTGTAATACACAGATACTATCATTATCATACTGCCATTCTGATCTAATATAGGTATTAGTAGTTTTAAAATCATGTTTAGCGACCTGCAGTTTCAAATTTATATTTTCAAATAACTTTGTATCAAAAAATGACGAATATCTCAAGCCAATGCGTTCAATATTTTTAATAAGATTGAGAGCATTTATCAAATTAAAAACATTTTTTATATTTTCAAAATACCTATTCCAACCAATATACTCACTAACCACGGCTACAGCAATACTATTTAATCCAATTCTAATTTCGGTATTATCATTTGCTTCAATAACATAATGCGGTTGATACTTAAGGTTAATATCTTGTATCTTTACATATTGTGGGATGTCATTTATTGGCAATCTCTTTGGTAAATCATTGAGCTGAAATTTCCCCGAATTTTTTAATTCATTATAAATTAGCCCAGATAAAAACTCTATTGGAATTGAATCAGCAAACCTAATTTCCGCAATAGCGTCCTTAATCGGACATGGAGAAATTTTTGTAGGTATAGCATTACCAGAAAATTTAAACATATAACCCCTTAGATATACAACTCCGAAACATTATTCCAGCTATAATTTTAAAATACCATACAACATTAAACTTTGTAACATTATTTTAACATATTTGCAGACTATTAGACAGCATATCGCGGGACTATTTAAAATAATTTTTTGCAAAATGCGCAAAATTGCAGGCATGCTATAAATTAATACCCGACTTGCAATTTAAGGGTACAAGCATGGCTCAAGAATTTTGGCAACTAAGCTCTGATGGGATTGTATATGCAAAACCTAAAGGTTTTTTAAAAGGATACTATATTTACCCACCTCCATATGATGAAGAATCTCCAAATGATAAGTACCAAATGTACTTAATTGAAGAATCAGTCCACCTTAAATCTATAATAGAACCATTTATATACCCATATTTTCTATAAACCAATTGATAAGATAAGTTATGCTATAAATAGTTAGAAATGAGGAATTTAATTTAAAATTCCTCATTAGCACGTATCATGCAAAATTGCTAATATTTCCATTAAATGAATTATTTTATAGCTGAAACATTACTCATAGTTTAACTTAAATTTAAGCCAGTTAATGTGGTAAAGCTATTTGTATTCCAGCTAATTCATATAATGTTATTTTAGAAATTATATCACTCAGCTTTTTAGGGCAGTAACCAATAAATTGTGTATTTAAATTCTCCACAATAAACGATTCCTCGCTCTCATTAAATTCTGCTACAGTAAGCCTAATATATTCGCCTACATTAGGCTTACCTTTACCACAATTTAATACAGTATAAAATACCAAAGGTCGTATTACTGAATTACATATTCCAGGCTCAACATGCTGTTTAATTAGAGATATGGCAAGGTCTAATTGCTTTTCTTTGAACTGAGCAATTATTCCATCAACTAATTCAGTAAGTTTAAAGATTGCAGATTTGTGATTTTTACTATTAAAATGTAGTAAAATAGATGTTGCATGAGACATAGCTGACTCCTTTGTAGAAGAAAGGTTGTTAGTGAACGAATAATTGGGGACTGCGAATCCTCAGTTATTCCCTGTTTCATGCTCACTAATTTAGGGTTAGATGAGTATGAAACTGGAGTAATTATAGCGTACATTGTTGAGTAAAGTAAAGTAGTTTTTCATAAAAAATTAAAATTTAACAGATGACTTTCTTATATGCAACTATTACCGCTGCTATAGTTGTAGCTATTATTCTAATTTTACTGTCATTTCATTACCTAAATTAATATATCGACATTTCCGGTTGTATGTATCCTTTTGGAAGCATATCTTCTTTAATATTGTCTTTAATGGTATCAGGTATCCAATTTTCCTGATAGTCAGCGTCTTTCTGCAGCTCTTTAATTATACTCTGACAATGTGCTATGTCTTCCTCTAAAGCGGTAAGCCTATCTTGTTGCATGAATGGTTTGAGCTGTAATGCCATAAATCTCTCTAAATCTTTGTGCTCTAGCTCCATTTGAACAATTATTTCTTGCTTACGAGATGGCAGTTGGTTGTCTAAAAAAGCATCAATATTTTTAAATAACATTCGAGGTGAGAAGTTTTCTATTTCGCTTCCAGAATATT
>JAUPUP010000119.1 GCA_030917485.1 Pseudomonadota bacterium | reverse complement strand
TTGGTGATATGTTTGGCTCTTCCCATTTATTACTCCTAACGTTAAAGTTCAGGAATAATAAGGATTTTATTCTTTATTTCAAGGAGCCACCCAAAAGTTTCTATTTAAATGAAAATCCGCCAAGCAGTTCTACTGAAGAAACATCAAATCCCGCGATCTTGACAGTTATATCAACAAGATCACTGAGTTTGCCATAGATCAAATTGAGAGCCTTGAAGTCATAGTCCGGTACTGTGCGCAGATTCACGTTGCTAATGAAACCCAATGTTCCTTCGGAACCTACCATTAATCGTTCAAGAATTTTAATCGGATCTTCAAAGTCCAAGAAAGCATTCAGGCTATAGCCGCTCGTATTCTTAATCGAAAACTTCTTACGGATAAAGCTCACCAAATCTGAATCCTGAACAATTTTCTGGCGAATGTGTTCAATACCACTCAAAAGATCATGTTTGTTCGTTTTAAATGCACTTAATAGCTTTTCGTTCCCTGTATCAAGAATCGAACCATCGGCAAGAATAGCACGGATACTCTTGATTGTTGCGTAACTATTCTTAGCAGTTCCGCAGCACATGCCGCTGGAGTTATTGGCTACAATCCCACCAATCTTTGCGGCATGGATAGAACCAGGATCTGGTCCGATTTTTCTTTTGAAATTCTTCAGATAACTGTTCGCATCAGCCCCAATAATCCCTGGCTCTAACTTTATCTCTGCGCCATTATCAATGACTGTGTGCTTAAGCCAACCGTCTTTTGCCAACATAACTAAGACCTGATCCGTCACGGCTTGTCCTGAGACACTGGTACCAGCGGCTCTGAATGTTAACTTCACATCGAAATCGTTTGCCGCCTTGATAATATCAAGAACTTCAGATTCCTTCTTGATGACCAGCACCAACTTTGGCACCATCCTATAAAGGCTTGCATCTGTTGAGTAGGCGTAACGCAGCAACTCATCTTCAATTATTTGGTCTTTAGAAATAGATCCTTTAATCGCGTTAACGAATAGTTCGAACATTACTTACTCCTTAATTATTAGTTATAAACAAATCAGTTAACTTCTTCTGTATCGTCACGAGCTACGCGAGTTTGAGTTTAGGCATTTAGTTGGACCAACACAGAGATTGTAGCAAAGCTTTAGCCACCCAACAATGGTTTTTAGATTAAGATATCCTTCACTAAGTTTTTTCAATATTCATGTTGGTACATAGTACTTTAGCTTCAATTACCTTTGGCATTGCTTTTGGTAATGAAATTCCCGTAAAGAAATTATCTAGGGATTTATGAAGTTGTAACCTATCCAATTTACCGCCATTGACTCATTCTTATCTATACACATAAAGTAAACTTCAATAAATCTCTCTCATCTAGACATCTGAAACATCTAGAACTAGTATCTTGTTACAACAATAATCACTAATTGACATATTCTGTAGACTCAATAAATTTGTTGCAATCAAGAATGTCGATACGCTCTGTTTTATCAAGTTTAACGGTTTGATTGCACCAATAATATGCTTTCTGGAAATTAGTACTTTCTCCCCTTAGCCCATATGCATAAATCAGCATAAATGCATACGCAGCATCTATTCTATAATTATTATATTTACTTTTTTTCACCATATAAGTCAATTCATTAAATATTTGTTGCTTAGGTACTTCATTTAGCTCTTGCAATACATCTAATGTAACATCCTCCTGTCTAGCACTACTAATTGGGCAAAACTTCAAATAACAAAATGAGCACAATATATAAAATGCAATAGAAAATATAATCCATTTTCTCATTCATGTCCCATACTGTAAGGCAAATTACACCACTAGCATTTTTGAATCCATATAATATTAAATGATTTTCATTTATGTCAATAAAACGTCCACTATAAACGGACTTTAATGTAGCATAACTTCTTGTATTATGCACAATCATTTCAACTGTTTTTTGGTTTCATTATCTTAATTCCTAAATTATGTTCTAATGAACATGTCAAGTTAATAGGAAACTGTATTGGAAATTAAAAGATAACTTCTACTTATAACAGCATTAGACCACCAACAAAAACTACACCAGATAACAATAAGGTGATCAGGCAATAACCCATAATATCTCGCGCACCTAAACCAGCAATAGCTAAAGCTGGTAGTGCCCAAAATGGTTGTGCCATATTCATCCATGCCTCACCATAGGCAATAGCCATAACGGCATGACCATAATCCGCACCTAAACTCTTAGCAGCTGACATGATAAATGGCCCCTGCACCACCCAATGTCCACCGCCAGAAGGAATAGCAAAGTTAATAATAGCGGAAGCAAGAAAGGCAAACAGTGGGAAGGTATGTTTATCTGCGATACTAATAAAAAAATCAGTGATCATTCCGCCTAAACCAGAATGTTCCAGCATTGCTTGGATACCAGCATAAAAAGGAAATTGTACAATAATTCCAGCCGTACTTTTAGCAGCTAAACTAATTGCACGGGCATATGCCATAGGAGTTTTATGTAAAATAATACCAAGGGATAAAAAGAGTAAGTTGACACTATTGATATCTAATTTAAACCCTTTGTTGAACCAACTAAATAAAATATATAATAGGCCAGAAATACCAACTAAAAAAGCTAAAACTCGACTTTCTTCAATTTTTACCGCCAATGGAGAATCTTTACTAATCGTACGTTGAATAGAGCTAGTTTCATCTTGCAAAAGTTCAGGATTAATAAATTTACGTTCGTTTTCCGGTGGTAACATTTTAGCAGTTAAGAAAGGTAGACAAACTACCAATAAACCAGTAATTGCTAGATTAAATTTCGTAAATAATGTGTTATTTATGGATACCAAGCCGCAAATCTTTTCAACTGGATTACCAGGTGTTGCAGCGAGTAATGGAATTGATCCAGAAAATCCACCATGCCAGACAAGAAAGGCAATATATGCGCAGGCTATTAATAGTGGATAATCTGATTTATCCACACTTTT
>JAUPUP010000010.1 GCA_030917485.1 Pseudomonadota bacterium | reverse complement strand
TGAAATTCGATATTATTCGCGCCAATCAACGCGGACACTTCAATTTTGGCTGGTTAGATACCCACCATACTTTTAGCTTTGGTGAGTACCATAATCGTGAGCGCATCCATTTCGGAGCACTGCGCGTGGTCAATGATGATATCATTGCCCCACAAAGCTCATTCCCTCTTCACCCACATCAAAATATGGAAATTATCACACTGGTGCTAACTGGGTCAGTTGAACATCAAGACAATCTGGGCAATAAGACTATCATTTGCGCAGGCGAAATTCAAACTATGTGTGCAGGCAGTGGGATTCTACATAGTGAAGCCAATCCATCTTATAATGAAGAACTCAGCCTGTTCCAAATTTGGATCCACCCACATCAAAGAAATCTTACGCCAAGCTACGCACAACGTAATTTTAGCGAGCAACTTGCCTACATCGATCAATGGCAATTATTGATTAGCCCTGATGCACACCACGATAGACTACAAATTAATCAAGAAGCGTATCTTGCACTTGGCGAATTTCAAAATCCTGATAAAGTGTTCAATTACACCTTGCATAATCCAAATCATGGGGTTTTTATTATGGTAATATCAGGACAGTTAAATTTAGCTGAGCACATTTTACATAATCGTGATGCAATCATGCTCAGCGATTGCACTGAAGTTAATTTTACAGTCAATCACTCAACGCGCTTATTGCTAATTGAAGTACCATTAACGATTACGTTATAACGCAACAGAAGGTAAATTTATTCAGCTGATTTCAACTAACCACGAAATAAACTTCGTCTAAAGCCTGATTTCATACAAATCTAGGTCTGAACAGTGTTAAAATCACGGGTTAAGGAGGATCGTTATGACCATACTTAACCTAAATAATGAATTAATCATGCTTGAAATAAGCGGTGCTGATGCCACAACTTATTTACAAGGACAACTCAGCAACGACATTCGCGAACTAGCAACTAAGCCATTCCAATTCTCCGCCCACCTAAATAACAAAGGGCGAATTTTAGCAACTTTCATCATTACTTCTCCGAGTGAAAATCTTTATTATTTAATCACCAGCCAAACCTTGGCAGATAAGATAATTCCACGTTTAAAGATGTTTATCTTACGCAGTAAAGTAAATTTAGTTTTAAGCACTAAAGCACTCAGTTTTAGCACTACACCACAAGACTCGATACATAGCCTACAACTCGCAGCCGAACATTTTTTAATTATCAGCACTGAACCAATAAATGACTCTAAAATTGATAGTAATGCGTGGCATAAAATTTTAGTCGAGTTACCTTTCCCGATGATTTATCTCGATACGCAGGAAAAAATAATTCCTCAACAGGTTAATTTTGATCTAATCGGCGGGATTAATTTCAAAAAAGGCTGTTATACTGGACAAGAAATTGTCGCACGCACACATTACCTTGGCAAAATCAAACGCCGCATGGCTAAATTCACCAGCCAAGTCGCACCACAAATTGGTCAGAGCGTCGTTAGCCCCAATTTAGACAACCAAGAAGTTGGCTTGATTGTTGATTTTTATCAAGCTGATAATCTATATCACGGTTTAATTTCACTCCAAAACGACTGCATTGCGAATATCTTCTTAGATGAGAGCAATCAGCACCAATTAAATTGTTTACCCTTAATTACTGAAACAGAAGGAAAATAGAATGCAGAATATTCATGTTATTAGCCACCCATTAGTTCAACATAAATTAACCATTATGCGCGATAAAGAGACTGGCACCAAGGCTTTTCGCGAATTAACTCATGAACTTTCGCAATTACTGGGTTATGAAGCCATGCGCAATATTCGCACAGAGCTAATTGATATTGAAACCCCAGTTGCTAAAACTAAATCCCCTGTTCTAGCGGGACGTAAACTGGCGTTAATCCCAATTTTACGTGCTGGTTTGGCAATGGCAGATGCAATTGCAGATTTTGTTCCCAACGCTAAAATTGGACACATTGGAATGTACCGTGATCCAGAAACCCATTTACCGATCGAATATTATTGCAAATTACCCAGCGATATCGAAGTCCGCGATGTATTTGTCTTAGACCCGATGTTAGCCACAGGCGGTTCGGCAATTTTAGCCATCGACGCATTAAAAGCTCGGGGCGCGAGTAATATTAAATTTGTGTGTATCTTAGCTGCGCCTGAGGGAATTGCCAAAGTGCAAGCCGCCCATCCAGATGTAGCAATCTACACCGCATCAATCGATGAAAAATTAAATGATCATCAGTATATTGTTCCTGGTCTTGGCGATGCTGGCGATCGAATTTTTGGTACTAAATAATGGCAAAACTTTATTTTCGTTATTCCGCCATGGATGCTGGAAAAACCTTAGATTTACTCAAAGTTGCTTATAATTACGAAGATCGTGGGCAGCATACCTTAGTAATTACCTCGAGCGTAGATCGTCGCGCGGGTGATAATAAAGTTAAGTCGCGAATTGGGTTTGATAAAGAAGCTCTCTCAACAAATACTGATGATAATTTATTTGAATTAGTCAAACAACATATGCAAGAGCAAACTACTGCCTGTGTCTTAGTTGACGAAATTCATTTCTTTAATCCAGAACAAATTATGCAATTATCCGATGTAGCCGATTATCTAAATGTACCAGTGATTTGTTATGGTTTACGCACCGATTATCGTGGACAAGTTTTTCCAGCCGCAAGCACTCTCTTAGCAATTGCAGATACGCTTGAGGAAGTAAAAACTATTTGTCATTGTGGTCGCAAAGCTAATTTTAATATGCTAGTACGAGATGGCGTAGCGATTAAAGAAGGTAGCCAAGTGGTAGTTGATGATGATGATCTAAAAAAAATTGATACCCGTTATGTGTCAGTATGCCGCCGTCATTGGAAAGAAGGCATCTACAAATAAGAAGACGGCACTCGTCTTATTTTATCAATAAACTCAGCACTTTCACACCATAGTAATATATAATTAGCCCTTAGTGGGTATAGAAGAATAGTAAAAATCTATACCCACCTTTATACCCACCATAAAGGTTAAGAGTTAATTTATAAATGAAAATCACAGACAAATCAATACAAGCCTATATTCGTCAGGCACAAAAAGACACTACTAAAAAATATGTGTATTACTCCATTGGTAATAACCTATGGTTGCGTGTACACACTAAGACTGGTAGTAGTGCATGGCGTTATAGAATAGCACTTAATGACGATTTAGTAAAATCAGGATATAAATTTTCTAACACCGTGATCGGGCATTACCCTGCCATGTCATTACTGCAAGCTAGATTAAAATCAGCGGAACTATTAGCACAAGTTAAAACTGGCATAAATCCAATTGAAGCTGCTAAACAACAAGAATCAAACCTAGTAACCCTTGAGCAAATATTTAACAAGTGGCTAACTGCTGCAACCATCAAACCGCTCACTCGTGAAAAGTTAACTGGGATGTATAACAACCATCTCAATAAATTGGCTAATCTACCAATCGAACGAATCACAGACAAAATGGCATGGGATACAATCATACAGCCAATTATTGATAATGGTAATCAACGCCAAGCTAATATAGTCCTGCAAAAATTAAAACAACTATGCACATTTGCCTATCAAACCCACATGATTAATAGCAACCAATTTGATCGATTAACTATACCAAATGAATACAAATCCAAGAAAATAAGAGAACGAACTTTATCGGTGGATGAGCTAGGTATATTTCTACCAGCATTAAAACAAGCCTATACCACTGGTTTAATCGATATGAGATACCACCACTTTATCAAACTAACACTATTACTAGGAACACGTAAATCAGAGCTGGCAACTCTTAAGTGGGAATCTTACAACCATGATAAGCAAACAATTTTATTAACTGAAACTAAATCAGGTGATAATTTACTTATAAAATTACCACGGCAAGCAATTACCCTATTTGAAGAGTTAAAAACACAACAAATTAATCAATACATATTTTACGGCATGAAAGCCAATCAACATTTAAGCATTAGAACATTACTAACTTATTTCAACAAAGTTACAGAATTAGCTGGAATAACTGAGTTAACTATCCATGATTTACGCCGCACGTTTAGCAGTCGCTTATCTGGGCTTAAATATAGATTGGAGTTGATCGAAAAAGCTACTAACCACCGCATTCAAGGCACAGCAAAGCATTACCAGCACGATGACATGCTAGAGGAACGCTACGAAATGTTACAAGGATGGGCGGATTATTTAGATGGCATAGTTATATGAGTAGCTCAAAATCTGTTTTGGATAATGCCATGGAATTATTGCCAGAACATAGACAATTAAAATTAAAAGCAAAACCCAAAGTGTTAATAGATGATTCGGGAATAAGGTTTGATAATCTTGGTATATGCTCAGGTATTTCTAGGCGAGACATTAGACGTACACTTAATATACAAGCAGTAAATAACATGGATACCATATTGAGAAATTCTTTCAAATTTTCATGTAATGGAGCGCATAAAGGATTAGTTCTATACTACCTTGATCAAAAAACAACTATTAGTTTTACTAATGTATTGACTAAAATACTACTAAGTAAAGAATTAGTCATTTGTAAAAATAATAAAATAAAGTTGCTACATGCTGGGTATTCCAATATTGCACAAATTGAGCGACAATACACACATATAACAAAATATCCCAGATTTTCAAATTTAAGAAATAAAGTTGTTAAGCAATCTCTTGAAAAGTATAAAAAATACTTTGCTGAATTTAGTGAGGTATTTTCAATACAAGAAATGTTAAATATTTACGAAGACAACAAGCATAGAAAAAACATGCAGGAACGATTTAAATATATGCATATTCTATATGTTTTTAGAATATGGTTGAGATATAAAAATATAACCAAAATAAGTAATGAACTTACTATATTAAGAGAATATCTAACTAAAGTCAATGGTACTTATTCTCCATATTGGTATAAGCATAGATAATTTAATTTTTTAAAACAATAAACCAATAGAAGCCAATAAGCCACAATAAAAGCAAATTTTTCTTATAAACAAAGCGGTAATAAATGGTAAATTAATTATATCTGTAACATACTGAAAATAATTTATTAAAACAAAAATATATGCTATTCGGCTTCAGTCGGCTTGAGTCTTAATAAAATATCATATTTTTCGTAACAAACGTATTTTTAATAAAACAAAATACCACTTTAAATCATTGATATAATTTAATATTAATTAAAATAGCTCAATGGCACAGGTTGCACCCCACAACCATAATTATATAATTAATACAATAACATATAGTGACCGCATGGGGTTCAAACCCTGTAGCAAATAAAACAATAGCCATTGATGAGTCAATGAGTTTGTGGTTAAATAACTCCAGCACAACCCAAGTAACAATTTTTTAAAGGAAAAATAACAACATGGTACAAGAGCCATTACTTAACGTAAAAGAAGTTGGGGCTTATATCAAATTAAGCCCTAGCTGTATTGATCAACTATTAGCGGCTGGGAATTTTTGCCAACCAGATTTTTTAGTTAGCATGCATAGAAAAAGACTTTGGAAACTTAGCACATTGAATAATTATTTAGAGCAACACTGCCGTAACCCAAAAGCAGTGACAACAACGAAAGGAACAACAGAATGCAATTGAAATGAGAAGAGCCACTATAACTTGAGATTATAGCAGCTCCATTTTTTTAACTGTCTTTGTGACTTGTCGCCAAACTAAACACAAAGACAAATTTTTAAACACCACCACGCTTACGCTTGGGGTTACGTTATTGTATCATCTAAATGGTAACAATCTCAACCCCACAGCTATTGCGTGGTAGTAATAACTCCATAAAGGATACTATCATGACAACAAACATTATTAATTTCAATACCGCAACCAAGTCACTAAATGATGCCAAATTTGAAGCTGATGTATTAGCTAAAATTCACGAATCAAGCCCTAAACGCTGGTGGATGGTACGCCGAGAACCACATCAATTTGATAATCACCAACTCAACTTAATATTTTTTCGTGACCTCGGAGACGTACTAAAACAAATTCCCACAGATCAACACCGCTATAAAATGTTAATTCCATTATACCAATACCTTAATTATATTCAAGTAAATGATGAACACAGTGATGCTTTACTTGAGGGATATTTTGGCGATAACCACACCACCTTAAATGTCCACAATTGCCCTACCTCCGCATTAGCATTTATTGCTAAATACCCTGATCAGCAACAATTTTTATCCCCTGAACTAAGTTATGAATCATTCTTATTTAGTGACCTAGTACCTATCTACATGGTAAACAAATTAGGCGAACTGGAAAAAATTCAAGAGGACAACTCAGTTGATTGTGATTTATATATACATTTTGAACATACTAAATTTATTGAATGGGTTTTTAAATCATTTTCATTAATTGTAAGTAATTATTATTTTGCCAAAGATGGTTTTATTCAAATCTGGCATCAATATTTAACTCTTATGCAAGAAAATGCGGAAGCTCCAAATATAGAAAATATACACCACATGTATTGGCTTAGTTTTTATCCTGAATTAGCTAGTCGTGAGTTGGCATGATGCTAAACATACCTACAAAAAAACTAGCGGCAGCAATTGACGCAATGAATGCAGCAGGTCTTATTATTGATGCAGCAAAGTTAAGTAATAGCGTACCAGATCGGAAATACCGCAGTGGTACTCAAGCTAAACCCACTGGCTTAAATGGCTGGTATGTCATTAAATATGATAGCGCACTTGATTTTATTACTATCGTATATGGTAATTTTGAGCATGGCGATGATCATAAACTAAAGTATCACATTAACTTAAAATCCCACGATCAACCAATCAGAACCAGCGAAGAGCGTAAGCGACTACAGGAACAAATAGACGCTAAAATTGCAGCCGACCGAGCCAAACAAACGCAGGAACGGCAGCGTAAAGCAGCTCACTATAGCGCAGAATTTCAACGTTTACCATTATGTGAATCTCATCCTTATACTGATCGTAAAGGCATTGCTGACATTCATTACTTACAATTACACCAGGACATGAGATTTAATAAAAATCTGCTTTGCATCCCATTTTATGATCGTGGAATTATCCAAGGTTATCAAACCATAGCACCCGATGGAACTAAGCTATTTAATGGCTCAATTGGTGGTAATTATTGGCAATATCCGCTAACTAATCCATTACCTGAGGTATTTACTCAAGCCAATAGCTTTTTTATAATTGGTGAGGGTTTAGCCACGGTACTAAGTGCTTACCAAGCAATCATTAATACTTATCGTAATATCGTATTTATCCCCTATATGCTGGTGGCATTTAATTGTGGCAATTTGGATAAGGTGATCAAAGCAACTCAATCTCAAGGATTGCCTTATTTACTACTGGTAGATAATGACAGCACTAAGCCCAGAAATGCAGGCATAGAATCCGCCAAACGCCTAATTATGGACAATCCTAATGCAATTATATGCCCTATGACGTTTACCAATGATTGTGATGCTAATGACTTTATTATTGAACACGGTGAGCAAGGATTTATTGACTTACTGATCAGACAAGACCCTATTATGCAAAAGATAGGAGTATAGATAATTGATGAATTACAGTAGCAGACAACAGAAAAGCGCTCAATTAAGAGCGCTTATTGTACAAGCACTTAACACGATGAATATTAAGTAAGGAAATTATATCATGACTACATTAAACACAAATCAAATTAGCGCATTGGAATCATTAAATAAACAAATTATTAGCAATCAAATACCCAATGCAGAACCACACCCAATATGTACACCACAGAGCGCAGATAGTAATGTAGTTGATACAAATACACCAACCACACCCAAGCAATCGCATAGTGGGCTTAGAATCCACAAGACTGATATTAACGGCGTGATGGATATGGACGAATTACACAACATCATCATTGCACACGTTCAAAAAATAGACTTTTTACAATATAT
>JAUPUP010000118.1 GCA_030917485.1 Pseudomonadota bacterium | reverse complement strand
TATGTGTCGGTCAAGAACCAGTTTTAAAATCGGATCATTTGGATCCATGCCTTTATTTCCAATAGGTAGCTCAAAGATTTGCCCCTTATGCCCATAGTTATTGTTCTCAATTAAACCATAAAGATCTACACCTTCGAACTCTAACAGAGACATAGCAATAGCAAAATCTACTTTAACTTGACCGTTATCTTTGTTACGAGTTTTTACCGACTCCCATTTTTTGTTGATGTGCTGGTTGGAGTATAGAACTGTTGCTGCATAAGACGGCTTCTCAACACTACATATAGAATTTGTATCAATAAGAAATAGCTTAACTTTGTTATATGACTTTTTATTGGTTGAATTCGGTATTTTAAACCGCTTATCCTGAAGGTTGTTTGGTTTAAAATCAACAGCAAAATATCCAGACTCGCATAGTAATCCTACATCTCGAGCGACCTTTCCAAATGCCATCCTGTAATCATCTTTAGATACATCTTTAGGGTAACTTTTAAAACAGCACATTTTGTAGAAATTATTGTCTCCCGCGTTACGCGCCAGATAATAACCTAGCTCGTCCTTAGTGCCATAATCATGAGTTATGGCAATCGTATCAATTTCATTATTATTATCTTTTTTCCAGCCTAGTTTATTAGCTTTATTAACATCACCAATAATTCTTACAAGCTCGAGAGATGTATACGGAGTAGGTTCGCGTCTACCCTTTTGCTTATCTATCAACGTAACACCATGGTCACCCTTTTTATCAAGGCGTTTATAGCCGCCTTCTATTCCCGGTACTTCTTCGGTAGGCAATTTTATACTTTCCCTTATATGACCGTCTTGTATTAAAAGTGCGTAAGTTGCTTGGTCAGGAGTATCTTTTTCGTAGTAAATATGCTTAAAACCACCTTGATTTTGATCTGCTGTTGTTCCTTCTAACAGTTTTTTATGTTTTCTGAATAGATATTGAATTTTAACAGCCGCCGCCTCCGCCTCCGCCCTTGCCGCCACCACCTCTTCACTTGACTTTACCTTTTTTGTTATATAACTAATTATTGCATTTATACTTTTTTGACTTAATGAATCTCCTGTTGCGTTAACTAATGTACGATTTAAGTTATTCTCTAAGTCATCATCAGATTTATAGTGCACCATATCATTTGTATTATCCTGGTTCTCACTTGTAGAACTATTGGTTTTAACTGAGGATTTAACCAATAAATTTGGATTTTTCATCTTTGTAATTAGATTAAGTTTGGCGTCTTTTAATGCATTAAAAACTAAGCATCTATATTCTCCAGGGTTTGTACTCAATGATTGCTCTATAGCGTTTTCACAAAGTTGTTGGAAATTATCTGGGATTGCTTCGGATAATACAATCTTTGGCGGATTGTCTAATAATATTATTATTTCTTCCTTATTTAGAGGATTAGTTTCAATCTTAATATTATAATAAACAAAGCGAGGGATATTTTTATCATCTTTTTCTATTCTTATACTAAAGTTGTCGGTTTTATTCACGTAAACTTCTATGCCTTCACTTGGCAATTTTGCAGAATCATATCCATGTGCCACTACACTATAACAAATGGTAGCCAGCATATTCCTTGCGAATTCTCTTGCCTCACGTCCACCTCTTTGCACAGCTTCAACTGTCCAGCCCCCATTAATAAATAATTTAATTATATCTCTTATGGATAGTATGGAATAACCAGACTTAACTTTATCAAAACCAAGATTTCCATTTTTAATGTTATTTAAAGCGTTAATTGCTATGCTCATGTTAATTACCCAAGTCTATTGTTTCACTTATTACATGCATTGTTCCTCAACTATTAAATTGAGGGTATTATTTTATTTTTTATGTAGTGTACCAAGAAAAGAAATTATATCTAAAATGTATAATATATTCAATTTATTTTTATCGGTGTATTTTTGTTGGCTCAAAATAATAGATTAATCAATTATATACGGTTGTTGTTTGTTAGTGAAGAGTTATAAAATCTAGGGCATAAAAGTTAAATCATATACTCTTCGTCTTCGAAAGCTGGACTTTGTCACAATATTTTATAAATTGCTCCTCATGTGCTCGTTTGTACATGGTAGGACTGGTCTCCGTGGCAATTTATTGAAATATTCCTAGTCCAACATTCAAATACTTTGAGTATATTTCATCAAAATAATCTAAAAATGTTGCAGATTCCTTACTCATACTTGACCCTAATAAAACCAACTGGAGTCATTATGGTTAAGGTTTTTATCTTCATGCTTTGTTAAAGTATTTGTTGATGACATATTAATCCACAATAGTAATAAAATAATTAAATAAAATTATAAAATATAAGGTGTAAGATAGCTGCAATAATCATGTCTTGCCACTGTTGCATCTGTGTTAATTTTATTCAGAATATCCCACGCATAATTTGAGTTTTTGGCGATAAATAAGTTTGCCGAAAATCGAAATGCAAATGGGATATTATAATAGCTAGTTAGTTTTTAGTAATAGTTATTTTTTCGAGGTCTATTTTTACCCATCTATTTTTTGTTGCGTTTCATATTTGAATTTGCGTTTATTTTCATGTCACTTTTATCTATTTTACATTTTCCGGACAGCCGACTTCACTTGAAGGCCAAAGAAGTTGTTATTTTTGATGAAAAATTACACCAGTTGGTTCAAGATATGGCAGATACAATGTATGAAAATAAAGGAATTGGCTTGGCAGCAACGCAAGTAAATGTACAGCAGCAGGTTATTATTATGGATCTCAGTGGCTCAGATGAGCCACGCAATTTAATGGTATTAATCAATCCAAAAATTATTGATAAAAAAGGTGAGGTTGTGTCTGAAGAGGGTTGTTTATCAGTTCCGGGGGTTTATGAATCAGTTAAAAGATCCGAAAATATTCAAGTTAAGTATCAGGATATTTCAGGCGCCGAGCATTCGTTAGATTGTGATGGGCTGCTAGCCGTGTGTATTCAGCATGAAGTTGATCACTTAATGGGAAAGGTCTTTGTTGAGTACCTGTCAGCGCTTAAGCAAACCTTTATAAAAAAGAAAATGCATAAGATTTTTAAACCAAAATAACTTAAATGATTTACTAACTAATTCATCTGATTTGCTGGGTAAAGCAAAAAACACCCAATTAAACCCTAGAATAAGCGATGCTAGCCATTGTATTGCTTACATATCAAAAAATTATTACAATATACCTCAGGCTTTAATATGCAGAGATTGAGACGGTTCATTCGAGTTATTATTTGCTTGATCATTGTTGTTATTTGCATGATCGTGGTAATAATACGGACTGGTAGGTTTAAACATCTTATACACACCAGTTACTTTAGCAGGCTTGTCTTTCTCTAGGTTTACTAGATAGATGCTAGGAAAACAAACTAAATTTTCAAAATCTTTTTTATATTTAGGTTGTATGTGGGTTTCAATAAACTTCTGCAAAATAGGATCGTTTTGCTTTACACCTTTATTACCCAATAATTGATTAGTTAACGGATCAAGATCTACACCTTCTAACTCTAACAAAGACATAGCAATAGCAAAATCTACTTTAACCTGACCGTTATATTTATTACGAGTAGAGTCAGTATGCCATTTAAAATGAACTCTATTGTTGCAGTATACAGTAGTTTGTGTATAAGATGGATTCTCAACACTACATATAGAGTTTGTATCAATAAGAAATATCTTAATTTTGTTATATTGCTTATCTATGTTTGATTTAGGTATTTTAACTTGCTTAACCTGAAGGTTAGCGGGTTTAAAATCAACAGGAAAATAGCCGGCCTCGCATAATAATCCTACATCTCGAATTACCTTGCCAAATGCTATTCTATAATCATTGTCATATGCACTTTCAGGTGAAGTATCAGTGCGTAGTAGTGCACCTAAATCATAATCTCCAGCGTTACGCGCCAGATAATAGCCTAGCCCGTTTTTAGTGCCATAATCATGAGTTATGACAATCGTATCAATTTCATTATTATTACTACCTTTCCAGCATAATTTATTAGCTTTATTAACACTATGGATGATTTTTACAAGCTCGCTCGATGTATAAGGGGATTCCTCGCTTATACCTTCTTTTTTATTTATCAATGTAAAACCATACGTATATTTTTTCTCAAGGAGTCTATAGAAGACTTCTATTTAATTTATTTCTTGAGTAGGAAGTTTTACAAT
>JAUPUP010000117.1 GCA_030917485.1 Pseudomonadota bacterium | reverse complement strand
GTTAAGGTTTTCTAAACCAATTTATGTTGGAGATGAAATTACTACTAAAGTAACCGTGACAGAAAAAAAAGATAGAAACAAAGTTGTTTTGGAATGTGTGTGTACTAATCAACGTAATGAAATTGTTACTTCTGGCGTTGCTGAAATAATTGCCCCAACTCAAAGTGTAAGCCTTGAGGCTGTGCAATTGGAGTTTGAACAAATAAACTAATTAGCAAATAGGCTGAGTTTAGTTAAACCGGATATTTGCAGCGAAAATACAACGCGAGTATTGTAAACATTTTTTTGAGAGATAATCAAAATAAATAATAAAACTATTTTAGCTATTGATACTTCATCAGAATATTTGTCTTTGGGAATAAAAGCCAATAATCAATATTTCTGTTCTATAGATAATGTGGGCAGTAAGCACTCAACTTATATTATTGATAAAATTCATTCCTTATTAAAACAGGCTCAAATTAAAATTGATGAAGTAGATTTAATTGCTTACGTAAACGGTCCTGGCTCATTTACCGGGTTGCGGGTTGGGCTAAGCGTGGCGCTAGGTATTAGTTTTGGCTTAGATATTAACTTAGTGCCTGTGCCTGCTTTTGCATTACATGCTATGGCAGCAGCAGTTGAGCGGGTTGAGCAGCCCGAGGATAGTTACGATGACACCAACTCTATGTTGAGTTCGATTGAACAACTTAAAGATGATGGGGTGTTTCAAGATGATCAAGACGATATATTAATCGGAATTGATGCTAGGATTGGGCAGATATATTTTGCTGGGGTTAATCTTAAAACTTTAGATTATTTTATTGAACCACAAGTAATTAATCCAGATAAAATAGCTGTGAATCGACAATATTTACTTGTTGGTGATGGTTTTAACAGCTATCAAAATCAGTTGACAGATAATTTGAAAGAATGTCAAGTGCTCAAAATGAACTATCCATCAGCCAAGTGTTTACTAAAAATTGTTGAATTAGATAAGTATGTTCAAGTATTGTCCGTTGATGCAGATTTAATGTATCTGCGCAATAAAGTAGCCCTTGACTTAAATGAGCAGCAACAATTTAAACCCTAATATCCTAATTATAAAACTGGTCACTTAACCTCTAAATCAAGTATTCATATCAACAAGTAAGACACCAATCTCATCAAATTATGTTGATTACTGATTAACTATGTTGTTGAATCCGGTTTTGCTAACGCTTTTTTTGGGGGGTAACTCATTCCACTACACCGGACTATGAAATCAAATGGTTGAATATAAAATTTGATAAATAAGCATTTGGGTAAATAAATGCTAAATTGTGTGTTCGATTTTGAACAAGTTTTTAGCAAAGCCATGTTTAATCTGTAGTAAAATGATGGCAAAATGGCAATGCTGTTATTATCTGCGGTTTTATGGGGATGCATATTATTAGTATATCTAAATCAAAAGTTAATGTTAAAGTATTAGAAAAAGTACGTGGGCAGTTTGATTCATCGCAAATATTTTTAATGGTTGATCTTATTGATAAATTATCTAAAGAAAAACCATACCAAGGGTTAAATGTTTTTTATAATGCACACCTGACATTGTCTTCTTTATTGCAAATAGAAGCCTTGGTAGTTTCTGGAGCTAACGTTACGGTTACATGTAGCCCTGGTTTAAAATGTGATCCGCAGGTTGCAGCTATTCTTGAGGAAGCTAATCTGCCAATTACTGATTATAACAGTATAAGTCATGCCAATTGTGATATTGGCTTAGACTGTTGTGGCGGATTACTAGCTATAGCCAGTTCTAAATATGGCATGATAGAATTGACCCAAACTGGGGTTAATAAGTATAATCAGTATAAACCAAATTATCCGGTAATTTCGATTGATGATACCGAAGTTAAGTTATTAGAGACCTTGTTAGGTACTGGAGATGGCTTTGTTCGCGGATTTCATAGACTTGCCAATACTGGTCTGCTGGGTAAAAAATTCGTTGTGGTTGGCTATGATAAGGTTGGTCAAGGAGTTGTCAAGTCACTATTACCGTTTACTAAGAATATTACAATTATTGATAGAGATATACGGAAAATTAATAATGTTCATTCAACAACTGCTGTGTATGATATTAATGATACAAGCAATGTGGTAAAAGCACTTCAAGAAGCATTTTGTATAGTAACGGCAACTGGTGAGCAACATATTATGTCTAAGTATTTTGAGCGGGACATGATTGGTGCTAAATATTTGGCTAATATGGGTTCAGAGGATGAATGGGGCGATAAATTTACTGCCGATGAAGTATTATACAATAAAATGCCGATTAATTTCTGTTTAGATTATCCTACCCAATTGTTATTTTTAGATCCAATTTTTTACAGCCAGATTGTTGCTATAGATGAATTGCTGAATAATTCTCTACAACCTGGAATTTGTCATGTTCCATCTGCCAAAATACAGTTAAATATTATTATGCGATGGTTATTAAGGCATTATCAGTCTGCTCATGCCGATGATCATTTGGAAAATATTTTATATAATTTGCCAGCGTTTGTGTATTGGAAGGATTTAGATTCTGTATACAGTGGTTGTAATATGAATTTTGCCAAAGCTGCTGGATTAGATAGTCCTCAAAAAATTGTAGGTAAAACTGATCATGAGCTGCCGTGGCGTACTACAGAAACTGATTTATATCGTAGTGGGGATAAGGAGGCATTCAAAGGCAACTCTTTGATTAATTTTGAAGAAACTCAATTGCAGGCAGATGGAACGCATAAAACTGTATTAGCCAGCAAGATTCCATTACGTAATCAGGACAAGCAAATTGTTGGTGTATTGGGGATTTATGCTGATATCAGTGATCGCAAAGAAAAAGAGCGATTAGAAATTGTTAATCAAGCGCATAATGAAACACACGCAAAAGAGCAAGAGAAATTTGTTAAAGTGGTTGGGCAGATGGTTCATGACATTCGTTCGCCGTTATCTACCTTAAAAACTATTGTACAAACTGCTGATGAACTTGCTGAGCAAAAGCGTGTTACTTTGAGGCGTGCAGTTATCAATATTGAAGACATAACCAATCATATGTTGAATCGTTATAAGCCCAAAGAATCCAAGTTAACTCAAAATAACCAGCGTCAATATGTTCTGGTATCAGTAATACTTGCAGAAATAGCTAGTGAAAGACGTTATAGATATCAAAACTCTGCTATTCAATTTGATTTAGTAATAACTACGCCTCAAGTAAATAATTTTTTATTTATTCAAATTGAACCCAGTAATCTTCGGCGGATGTTATCAAATTTAATCAATAATGCAGCAGAAGCTCTACCTAAAACTGGAGGTAAGATAATTTTAGAATTAAGCAGTGGTAATGAGTGGGTTGAAATTAGTGTTATAGATAATGGTATAGGTATTTCTTTGGAAAAACTGCAGCAAATACGCCAAAAAATTGGAGTTAAAACCTCTAAAAAGTCTGGTTTTGGGATTGGTTTAACTCAAGTATTTGATGTTCTTGAGACTAATTATGGTGAGTTTGATATAAGTTCGAGCACTGTGGGTGATCATCACGGAACTACAGTTAGTATAAAGTTTCCTAAGGCTAAAATACCTAATTGGATAGCAACTGAAATTAATCTCACTCCGGATGATGTTATAGTTGTTGTTGATGATGATATGTCTATTCATGGTGCTTGGGATTCTCGGATTGCTTATATTTTAGAAAAATTTCCAAGTATAGAAGTGAAGCATTTTATGAGTGGCAGAGAAGCGCTTGAGTTTATAGATGTGCTAAAGTGTGAAAATGATAATGTTTGTTTATTAAGTGACTATGAGTTGCTCAATCAGGATATTGATGGTTTAGAGATCATTCGTCAAAGCGGGGTTAAGCGATCCTTGCTGGTGACTAGCCATTATACTGACTGTCAGGTGCGCAAATCTGCCGCTAAAATGGGGGTGAAGGTTTTACCTAAGGAGTTGGTGTGCAGTATTCCACTAAAAATTAAGCGTCCTAAATATAAATCGGGGCAGTTGGTAAATGTACATATGATATTTGTTGATGATGAATCTGAGGTGGTTGAAGGTATAATTGCTGATCACTACAGCCATTTAATTACTGATTATTACAGTACTCCATTTGAATTGCTGAAAGAGATAGATAAATACCCTAAAGATGTTAAGATAATAATGGATAATAATTATAGCAGCGGTGGGGAAATATGTCCTATAAGTGGTTATGCCTTAGCCGAAAAGCTACATGCAGCAGGTTATACTAATTTATATTTATATTCTTGGGAGACTTGCCAAGTACCTGATTATGTCACATTTATTTTGAAAACTGACAAAGAGGTAATGGCGCGCTTAGATCAACTGTGAAACTGTGATTAGCAATTCATGAATTATGATACAATATGTAGCTAATAAGAGTAGAATGCAGCTAATAACAGTAAAATTATAATAAAGTAATAAAAAATGTTTGAATATTTAAGTCCTACCAATGATATAGCCTTTAAAAAAATCTTTGGCGAAACTCAAAACAAGGATATACTGATTCATTTTCTTAATGATGTACTCCATAAAGATGGTGAAAGCGCTATTGCTGATGTAGAGATTGCCAACCCGCACCAATTACCTGAAATCGCAGGAAGTAAAGAAAGTATCCTTGATGTACTATGTACTGATAACCATGGCATTCAATACATTGTTGAAATGCAGGTATCAGGGCAAAAAGGTTTTGAAAAACGGGCGCAGTATTATGCCGCTAAAGCATACAGTAGGCAAGCTAAAGAAGGACATGATTATGAAAATTTAAAAGAAGTGATTTTCTTAGCAATACTTGATTTTAAAATGTTTCCCGACAAAGAGTATCATCGTTCGACGCATGCGGTTTTAGATGTTGAAACTCATGCTCATGACTTAAGGGGGTTTTCTTTTACTTTTATTGAATTGCCTAAGTTCAACAAAACTAATCCTGAAGAATTATTAACCTATGAAGATAAATGGTGTTATTTCTTTAAACATGCAGCCGAACCGAATAATATGCGTAACTTTTTGTCATCAATTACTGATGAAAGTAAAATAATTGAGCGTGCATATAATGTGCTTGAAGCACACAATTGGACGGAAGAAGAGCTATGGCAATATGAGCGCATGGAAAAAATCAATATGGATGCTAGAGCTCGTATGGCATATGCGCTTGAAAAGGCTGAGGCTATAGGGACGTCTAAAGGAATTGAGATAGGTACAGCTAAAGGAATTGAAATAGGAACAGAGATTGGCAAGTCTCAAGGAATTGAGATAGGCAAGTCTCAAGGAATTGAAACCGCTAAACTCAATATAGCTATAAGCTTGAAACAAACTGGAATGTCTAATGAAATGATATCATCCCATACAGGATTGACATTATCTCAAATTGAGGATTTATAAAATTATAATTGTAATTTTGATTGATCTTCAGCAAAATGTTAAAAAAATGCAATAGTTATTTACGATTGCCATTGATTAGGCACGGTGGAGTTTGATAAAAAATCAAAAATATGCAAATACGTTTAGCTAAAAATTCGGAAATTACTACCTTATCCCAATTAGATCATGAAGCCAGTTTAACTCCGTGGTCTACGGACAATTACCTATCTAGTTTAAATAATCACAATCATTTTATCTATGTTTTGTTAGAATCTGGTACAATAATTGGCTGTTTGATAGTTAGCAAATCTTTGGATGAGGCTGAGATATTGCAGTTTTGGATTTGCCCTCGTCATCGTAGAAAAGGTTTGGGGTGTCATTTATTAGATTTTGTTTTGCAGTGGTTACGGAATAAGCATCGAGTAAATTTAGTTTTTCTTGAGGTGCGTGAAGGTAATCAGCAGGCAATTAATCTGTATTTAAAACTTGGGTTTAGCCAGGTTGGGCAGCGCAAAAACTACTATAAGGTAGACAATTGGCAGTTTGATGCTTTAATTATGCAAAAATATTTGTAATTGATATGGTATACACCGTGTTAGAGGTGGTGTTTAATAGTTGTTGGTTTATTTATTATTTTTATTATTAAAGGAGAATATTTATGTTTGGATGTGGTGGGGTTCGTTCAACGCCGATTGTGCCTAGTAGTCGTAGTGCGTTACGTCATGAGTTGGGGCGTAATTGTCCTAAGGATGCTAAAGGAGCTTTTCATCAATTGAATAACCAAATTGAAAATATAAAATATACCTATAATAACCAACCACTTACCGAAGAACTAAAGAAAGTTATGGTAACATTTATAGGTAAGTGCATTTTAGGCGGGGAAGCAAGGCACCACGATATGCGCCTCGAGATCGACGATGAAGAAGTGTTTAAGAAAAATGTCCGTTATTTGGTTGCTAATGAGTGGGGGGGGATTGGAGCGCATAAATTTACGGAAGGGGCCGTGGCTGCATTAATATGTGTATGTTATGATAATAATGTATCACAAAAATATCCTGCCCTTATAAAGAACGGGATAGGCCATATAATTTCTGGTAGCGATTTGACCGAGTCTGAGAAGAACGCTCTAATAGATGGTATAAATCATTCAGTTGATAATAGTTATTTCACTAATAACAAGTATTTAAAACGAGATAATAGACAAACTCCAGGTTTGTTTGTGGAATCGGATACGGATGTTTGGGTTCAAAATAGCTCTCCTGAAGAAGATGGAACAATACGATCCGTTGTTGGTACAGATAATAAACCTACAACATTACTACCAGAACACCACAGAATGAATTTACAAACTAAAAGGTTAGGTAAGTCTGAAAGTGAGGAATCTACCCGCATAGATAAGGTAGAAGAAAAACCTAAAGTATTATCTAGAGCAGAACCTAAAGTTTCAGAGAAAACCATGGTGGAATCTAAATCAAAAGCTACAAAACCAGTTAACTCGCCAGTTCCAAACAGATCGGTGACTCTAATAGACTTGGAGATAGGGGGATTACAATATAGCGTTAATAAAATGAACTATATGCCAGGTAACGTATTTTCTGTAACAGATGAAGAATTTGCGCGAATGATTAGAAACCAAGCGGTTCGGGATCAGTACAGACAGCAACAAATGCAGCTATATAATGTCGCAACAAATAGGCGTCATGAATTTTCGTCTTTTAATGTGAAAAAAGGTGACAATTTGTCACATAAAATTTTAGATGTGAGTCACATTCTATTGGCAAATTTAGCTTCCACATTTAATAATAAGCTTAAAGCTTGCGAAGGTAAAACCAGTATCTGGAGAAGTAATAAGCCGGTTTTCTTCCAAGAATCGTTAAATAAATATTTTAAGAACAGTATGCTTATTGTGTCGCAGCATCAGCTAGATAGTATAAATAAGGTCACTGAGAAAGAAAGTAACAACAATCTATTACAAGTTTTAAAACAACATATAATCAATTCGAGCAACAACATACACTTAATAGTTGTCTCTCAGAATCCACAAGAAGACACCGTTGAGTTCCATCAGACAGATGATGGTTCTAATCATATGCCGGGGAATGCTGATGAGAGCATTCTGACGACAACTACAACAACAACTACTACTACGAGCATTACGCCTATATCAAATATACCAGGTTCTACTACTGATTTGGAAATAATACCAGTGGTTGATGAAAATAAATGAGGTTTGACCCCTAATGAGGCAGAGTAGTGGGTAAAGACAGGTTTGGTTTGCTGTATGGTCAGTTATGGTTGGTTGATGCGTTAAAGCTTAGGCAGATAAACTCTCATGCGGCGGGTTTAAAGCTTAATGAATCCAAGCCTGATTCTGCTTTAGTCAAGCAGGTTATTGCTAACACCAATAACATTAATACTAAAGCAGTTATTTCTCTGCCACTGGCAGATGTTTTTGAAGGTGTTGAACAGCCAAGAGATAATACTATAGCAAAAAGTGCTTCCATATTAGATTCTAATAGTGTGGTAAGTGATATTGCCTCTGAATCTGCAGTCGAGTTGATTTTAGACTGGAATACCTTAGTTAATCAAGTAAGTTCTTGTGTGTCGTGTAAATTGTGTAAAGGGCGCACCAATGTGGTTATTGAGCGTGGCAGCCGCGCTGCATCGGTTATGTTTGTTGGTGAAGGACCTGGCGAGGATGAGGATATCCAGGGAGCGCCTTTTGTTGGTAAGTCTGGGCAACTCTTAGATAAGATGATTGCAGCTATGGGGCTGGATAAAGACAATGATGTATATATTTGTAATGTGGTTAAATGCCGTCCGCCATACAATAGAAACCCTGAAATTGATGAAATTGCTGCTTGCAATCATTATTTGCGCAGTCAGATAGAACTGGTTAAGCCAAAAATTATTATTACGCTGGGAAGGTTTGCTAGTCAAACATTGTTAAATTCCAATTTGGCGACGGGCAAACTTCGTGGCCAAATCCATAAATTTAAAAATATTCCTTTAGTCGTTACCTATCATCCTGCATATTTATTAAGAAATCCGAATGCTAAAAAAGACGCTTGGGCGGATTTAAAACTAGTGATGAGCATGACACAACACTAGATAAATATTAGCACGCTAAATTTATATTTTAGTAACTTTAGTATATTATAAATATCGTATAATACCCCCATAAATAAAATTTGCCGTTACTACTCAGCCTATATCACTGATAACTGTGTCATACAGTTAAAG
>JAUPUP010000116.1 GCA_030917485.1 Pseudomonadota bacterium | reverse complement strand
GTGCTACAGGATGCTGCAATATCCAAATTGGCTATATATGGTATAATAATATAGCACATGGCACAATAATGGCACAGCATGTAATGCAATATAATAATATTGATATTAAGTTATCATGTACAGCACAAAGTGTAAGAGATAGATACCATATACATGGTATAAACAAAATTTTATAAAGAATTTAATTATGACTAATTATGTTAGTAGAGCAATGCCGGGTATAAATATTGTAGCGCCGACAAATGCTCATATGAAGGTTAATTTACCACAGAATAATTCTAATATGTCTAATACAGCTAATGGGGGTAAAAAATCAGATACAGATAAACCACAGTCTAGTATTACTGCAAATTCAATTTTACTTGGTAATGCAGAAGAAAGTAGCAATAAATTCTCCGAGTTGAAAAATGCATTAACTGAATATATTGGATATACCAATTCAACTTGTAATGCAGTAACAAGTATTATTGGTAATAAAAATATAATTAAAAGCGCCAATGACATAAGCAATATAAAAAATAATCGCTCGGATGATGAGTCGGAGACCGATGCGCAGACTGATTCAAGTAATCTGAAAAATCTTCAAGATCTTCAAGAAATGTTTACTACGGATGAAACTCAATTTAGCCGACGTGAAGATTTACCAAACTCAATTTCTACGCTACGTAGTTTATCTGAACTAAGTAATGATTTAGCTAATAGAGGTAATGGCTTGCTTGAGTTATTGCCTGGAGTAGGGGCGCAAAATTATGAATTATCGGTAGAACAAAGCGAACAATTATTAAATAAGTGCATTGAGCTAGTAGTAGCAACTGAAGAATTAGATGCACAGTATGAAAAAGCTGGCGTTGAATGGCATGAAGTTTTACCTGATTTTTTTGAAGAAAATGCTGGGGAATTGCTAGAAGCTGATGGTATTATTGAAGATTTTGATACGCAAAAAAAGCATTTTGACAAAATTAAGGATGGTCTTGCCCGAGGTTTGGATAGTAAAGAACTGTTACAATCATTAGTATTGGGGAGTGAAAAACCACCTGTACCATTAAATAATAATGGCGGTGGCAATAATGGTGGTGGCGAAGATAATCTAACCACTAATTTAAGTAGCAGTAATACCGGCAACAATAGTGAGTATGATGCTAGTAACGGTAATAACGCTGATGATTATGATACCGATAACGGTGAGTACGATACTGGAGGTGATCCATATGCAGCTCCTTTTGAAGTAAATCATAAAGTACTGGATTCTTTTTCAACTATTCCAAATAATGTTATGGTTGCTGTAATGTGTGTAAGCATGGAATTAATGAATAATTCTTATGATGCGGCAGCAGCAACAGCAGAATTTATTGATGTTTTAAATGATTCATTAGACTGTATAACCGGGTTTAATTCGTTTTTGACTACGCTTAATAGTTTTTATACGTGGGTATTGACTGCAATTAATGCAGATAAGGACGAAACCTGGAGTACAGTTGACTTTGACCAAAAAGAAGTTTATACATATTCCCAAGATGATAAACATGGTGGGGATTCTCAATATGACGTGGAACGCGAGGGTGATACTAATATACTCTTTCTGCCTGCTGATGAAGTACCCCAAGATGCAATTGATCATGGCTGTTTTGAGGTAGTAGATGAAGACAGCAAATATGATGATGAGTATGACGGAATGGTTATGATTACTACTGATGGAATGGAAGACTATCTTAGTTATGTATCTGAAGTTATGTGCGTTGCTTTAGGAACTTCCTCTGGCGACAGCATGGAGTCTCTGTATAATGGACATATGGAAGAATCTAGTGAGGAGGAAGGCTTGATTGATGCTGTAAGTATGATAGAAAATGAGGCTAATCAGCAAGTTCAAACTTTAACGTCAACGGTAAGTATTGATACTGGTAATGCACAAACTGCGTATCAATTATTTACTACTTTAATGAGCCTGATAACTGCAACACATAATGAATTGTATTAGGTAGTAATAATTATGGCAATGTGGGACGAAAATAACGAAGATCACTGGATACCGCTGGCTGACATCATGACTGGCATGATGATAGTTTTTATGTTAGTTGCGGTATCTTTTATGATCAAGGTACAGCATCGTGAATCTACTTTACGTAAACAGTATAATGAAATACAGGCTAGCAAGCTGCAAAATGCAAAAATAAAACAAGATATTGCTAAAGAACTCCAACAAACATTAGGCGACAAACTTGAAAAATGGCACGCTGTTCTTGACTCTAAAAACTTGATAGTAAAATTTAATTCTAGTAAAGTAATGTTTGATACAGGCAAGAGTAACCTTAAACCAGAATTTACTAATAGTTTAAATGAGTTTTTTCCGCTATATTTGAAAGTGGTAGAAAAACATGCAGATAGTATTGCCAGCGTCAGTGTTGAAGGATATGCCTCAAGTGTGTGGGGTAATTTGTCTGATACAGATTCGGCATATTTTTTAAATATGAATTTATCTCAGCAAAGAGCCAACAGCGTGTTGCGGTATATATATGAAATTTCTCCAAATTCAGCCACTCGCGCTTATATTCGTAACTATTTTACTGCAAATGGATATTCTTCTTCGCGAGTTGTATTTAATGAAGATGGCAGTGAAAACACTGCGCAGTCGCAGCGGGTAGAATTTAAGATTGTTTTAAGGAAATAATTTGATCATGAAAAATATAAATATGAATTGGCTGTCTGTAAATAGATTATCAGCTCTAGGAAGTTTTGATGCAGTCATCATGATTTTAGCAATCTTAACTATTTTAACTGTATCTACTATGGTGTTTTTAAAAAAAGATAAACATGCATGGTATAAGCAAGCACCTTCTTTAATTACTACCTTGGGTATATTTTGTACTTTTGTCGGGATTACGGTTGGATTATTAAGATTTGATCCCAGTGATGAAAATAGTTTAAATTTTCTGTTGGGCGGATTAAAGTTAGCCTTTATACCTTCAGCTCTTGCTGTTTTTATTGCTATGGCGTTTAAATGGGGTTATTCTAAATATTATTCAGTTGATCATAGCAAGGGTTTTATAGATAATTTAGAGAAAACCAACCAAGCAGTCGAAAGATTAGCAACCGCAGTTGAACTACTTGACTGGCAAGCCTCATATCGTGATCATTTAGAACGAAATATTGAACAAAGCGCCCAATTATTAAGTATTTTGGAAGGTGCTTTAAATAATTTAATCCAATCGGTTGCTAAAAAACAAGATGATGTTGACGGAGCAACTGATGGCTTAGAGCAGGTAATCAATAACTGTAGAGGATTATTAACTAAGGTTAATAATGATTTAAATATTACTACAGAAAAATTAAATGTTAAGGTAAAAGGGTTATTTGAAAATATTCAACAGCAGGATAAAACTATGACCGCATTGGCAGATGTATACGGTAAATTTGATGCATTTAATCAAAGTATGAGCCAACTTGGTGATTTTGCAGCAGAAATAACTAGCCAATTAAAACAGACTGTTCATAGTGAAATTAAAGAAATGGAAAACTTTATTAAGCGTTCCCTAAAGAAGACTATTACTCAATCACTGCCAAGTGCATCTGAGTAAAATTAACAAAAAATTATAGCTAAAGATTATAGCTAAAGAAACAGACAACAGTGTAGATTAGTAATATGGATAAAATAAAAATGAATAAAATAAAAAATGGTTTAGTTAAACTTTTTGCTGTTATATCTTTTATCAGCCTTTTATTACTTAGCGGGTGCAATTCTGGAACGAGTAGTTCTACTGGCTTTACTAATTCTAATAGTGTTGTTGGCTCTAATAGTTATAATAGCTCTAGTGTCTCTAGTGATTTGGGTACTATTGCTAATAGCGAATTAGCTATTGGCATTAAAACATCTGCCAATTCTAGCGTGATATTTAAGTCAATATCAAGCGGGATTAATTCATTTTGTGCATTAGATTCTAGCGGTCATGTGTGGTGCTGGGGTAATAATAGCGCTGGGCAGCTTGGCAATGGTAGCAAAACTAATGAATCTTTTCCGACTCAAGTATCTATTGATAGTAGTATAAACTTTAAATATCTTGTTGGGTTTAACTATAGTTATTGTGCCATAGATACCAATAACCAGCTATATTGTTGGGGTGGTGGTGGTAGCGGTCAAATAGGTGATGGTTCGGGTAAGGATGCTGCTGTACCAACTAAAGTCAGCACACAGAATTTACCGTGGGGTGTATATTTTAAATCAATTTCAATTGGCGCTAGCAATATTTGTGGTGTAGGCAGTGATTCTATGGTGTATTGCTGGGGCAGTAATCAATATGGTCAGGTTGGTATTGGCGATGCTACTGTTGGACAAAATATTTTAATTCCAACCCCTATTGTGTCAAAGCAAGTTTTAGATTCACGCTTTACTGAAGTTAAAATTAATTATTATGGAAGTGCTTTTGTATGCGCGTTATCAATTAATGGGGATATTTATTGCTGGGGCTACGGTGGTCACGGTGAGATTGGTAATGGGTATAATAATAATGTTTATATTCCAACTCTAGTTAAAGTAAAGGATCAGGTAGATGTTGAGTTTGCGCATTTGGCACCAGGCATGGGTAACGGTAGCTGTGCTATAACTACTGCTGGGAACGCCTATTGTTGGGGATATAATCAGTCAGGAGAAGGTGCTAACGGCAGTTATAGTAATACTAATGTGGCAACTCCGGTTAATATGCCATCTGCAGAAACTTTTGTTTCAATCACCACCAGCACGAATACCGCTTGTGCTGTTACTAACAAAAATAATTCTTATTGCTGGGGATACGGTGAATCTGGTGAGTTAGGGAATGGAAATACGAGTAAATCTAATCAACCCGTTAAAACTTTATCTACTACTGCAATTACGAGTATAAGTTCAAGTTATTATATAACCGCAACTTTGTGTGAAATTGACGTTAATGGCAAAGTATACTGTTGGGGATATGGTGTAACGGGCAGCATTGGTAATGGTGCTTATCCTTTTGAAAGTGTGGCTAGTAAACCAGAATCAATAGCAATAGTTGACCAAACTAAAAAATTTACTCAAGTAGCAATAACCGGCAATAGCAGTACCGTATGTGCAGTAGATAGCCTTGGTGAAATTTATTGCTGGGGTTCTGGCATGGAGGGGCAGCTTGGAGGAGGAGTCTATCAAAATACTTCTATCCCTACTTTAGTGAGAATGGACGGTATCAGCCCTAAAATTACCAAACTAGTTGCAACACGTAATCTTTATGCGAATACGTTTTGTGCGGCTTATAATATTGGCAAGGCATATTGTTGGGGATATGGAAAAAATGGTGAGATTGGCAATGGTTCAAACAGCAATCAATATGTTGCTAAATTGGTATCTTTGACTGATGATAGTAATATTATAGATATAGCAGCCGCTGACGATACGATATGTATAGCAAATAATAAAAGCAGTGGCGGTAATGCTTATTGTTGGGGATATGGAGCAAATGGACAGCTTGGTAATGGAGACATCAAGAATAGCAATACTCCAAAGCAAGTATTGTTGTTTAATGACGTATTTACCAAGTTAGTGGCAACTAGTGAAACTTTTTGTGGCTTAGTGAGCAGCGGGACTATTTATTGCTGGGGACATGGTGAGCATGGCGAGATTGGCGATGGAAATGGAGTCTCCACATCAATACCTAAGCCAATTAATGCGAGTGGAATTAAATTTACTTCATTAATGGTCGGCGGTACTGATACTTTTTGTGCAAATTCAACGGGAGGAGTTCTCTATTGCTGGGGATATAATGGCTCTGGTCAGGTTGGCAGTGGAAGTAGCAGTAGCAGCAGTAGTATAATCAAATCGCCGGAGAAAGTTGGCAATAACTTCAAGCTGATTACTAACCTTAGTTTATTTGGGGGAGGCAGTGCTCTTACCGCTACCGATGGAAATTTTTGTGGAATTACCAGCCCATCTTATTATGTTTCTTGTTGGGGACTCGGCGTTAAAGGACAAATAGGCAACGGCTCTTACACCAATCAGTCATTACCACAGCAAGCTAAAGCCGGACCCGGAGCTTTTTCTGGAATGACATTTTTTGATATAGCTGGCGGTGAATCTTCAATATGTGCTGTAGGCGGAGACTACCATATATATTGCTGGGGATACGGCTCACAAGGGCAAATGGGTAATGGGACTAGCGGTAACGCTGCTGAAAAAAACTCTTTGTATTTGCCAGTTAATATGCCTGCAAACGTTTTATTTGGTAGGGTTTATAGCAACATCGGCAGCTTCTGCGCTGTTTCAACCGATAACCTAATTTATTGTTGGGGTAATGGTGCAGATGGTCAACTGGGTAACGGTTCTTCTAGCAGTGCTAATGCTACAGTTCCTACAATGGTAAGTTATGCGAATGCAGATTTTAGTAATGATGCTGCGGATATAACCGCAATCGTCGGCGTAAGCAGCACTTACTGCGCATTAAACAGCGTGGGCAACATTTACTGCTGGGGTTATGGCTTAAATGGTGAAAATGCAGCAGGAAGTTATAAAAATACAACGCAGCCTACTCCAATTTCGGTGGTTAATATTTAATTCTAAAAATTAATTTTAAAAAATTTCTGGTTTTTTTGTGAAAAATAAATGGTTACACTATAAATATTTTGCAAAGAAATTAACTTTTATACTAGGAATAACCGGGAATTGGCAAAAAGCCACCCAAATAAGGAATAATAATTGATTTAAATATTCATATAATATACCTAAGCTGCATTTTTGTATTAATGTATGTTCGGGTTTCAGTTGTGTTGCCGAGTATATGATTAAGCTGGGTGCGCATTCATACATTTTACATAGGGTTAATTAAAAACTTTACTTAGAAAATGGGAGTGTTTTATAATGCCTGCACCTACTATACCTAATAATATCAAGCCAAACAGTTCACAAAATAGTTTATCTTCAACTCAGAGTCGTGCATCATCTGAGTCACCTATATCTGCTGAGAGCTCACCACAAAAAATTAACTTAGGTTTCGGCGATATTAACTCATGTTCCAGTGATATCAGCGATACTCGTATAAGTGACTTGGATTTGCAGAAATCTGGTGCTGCACCAACCGACATTGATGAGAGTGTGGATCGTTTTGCTTCCGAGATTGAAACAATATTAGTGCAAAACCTGGAAGAAATGAAAAAAAGTGATGAGTCAAATCCAAGTAAAAATAAAATCAGTCCTGCTGGTTGGGGTATTAAGGTTAACAAAGAAAATAAAACTATTGATATCACGCACAAAGATGGTACGAAGTTAACCATTTCATCTTCATCTTCAACTTCAAGTGTTGACTCTCTAAAAATTTTTGATTATATGCACAATGATCTAGAAAGACAAAAACAATTTATATCACTAATGCAATTTTTGTTTAAAAAAACTGGAGGCAGTAATAGTCCCGAAGTATATTCTATTCTTGGTGATTTAAAGTGCGGCGATAAGCCGTTATTGCAGAATTTGTTCAGTTTTTGTAAGCAATGCGAGAATAAATTAAATACGGAAT
>JAUPUP010000115.1 GCA_030917485.1 Pseudomonadota bacterium | reverse complement strand
TAAAATAAAATGTGATATGTTGCTGATCCCTAATGTTTGGTGTGATGACTATTTTAACCGTAACTGTTAATTGAATAATGACCACCGCGGAAATTTCTGCGGTTTGCGCTTACAACCCCTGCTACAACTTGTAGTGTGAACTATGTGCAAGTTACACTTGCACGTTATGCATAGGCAATACGCATATACTTTGTAATTGAAACATTATGACGATTGCCATTTAAAAATGGCATCGTTGTTTGATTAACTATCTAAGCACCGAAAATTCGGTGCTTTTTTTTAACCTAAGGCAATATTAGCGCTTCGGAACCAGACCGATAGGACTCTCAACCTCAACCACTAGATTAAAACGCAACCACCGCTACAAAATAAGCCGTAGATTTGATTCTAAATCTATACTTCACCTCAAAAATACCTTTCCTGAATAAAACAATATAACTATCTTCTATTAGAGAAAACATATATTAACTCTGTGAAACGTAAATTATCATGTATCTCGGAATATAGGAGTAAGCTTCGTGATTACTTCCCACTCATTTTTAAAGAAGCTTTTATTGATTTCAGTAAATTCAAAATATACTTAAGCTTCTTGTTAGCCAATATCGCTGTTTAAGCGATTTGTTTACGGGGGTATGGGGGTGAGCTCGTCGAACCCCCATATATACGTACTATCACGACAAAACAGCGCCTATGTCGCGGTTTAGAAGCTAATTCCAGAAAAATGCTCTCCGCGCTTTAGCGATAAATAGAAACGTTTATTAAAAAAACTGATATTTTTTATAAAAGTTTACTTCTAAGCAATCTTATTAACAGGAAGTACACATTTTTTGTGGATATTTATTTTTAGGGGGCGTATGCCCCAACAAATCTTATGAGCTTGCGAATAAATTATTACATGGCAGGTGGGCTTAGGGCGGGCTGACGACGAAGGAGGCAGGGCGACCTGCCATGGTTGAGCACAAATTTTTTGTGCGACTTCACTGATTATATAAAGGATTAAGTATATGATTAGGCATTTTGTAATATATTGATATGGTTGGCTTTATCGTCTAGTCTGGTGGGTGATAGTACAATAGTCTGGTGGGTGATAGTACAATAGTCGGTGGGTGATAGTACAATAGTCGGTGGGTGATAGTACAATAGTCGGTGGGTGATAGTACAATAGTCGGTGGGTGATACATCAGTATTTGATGTGGTGGGTGATGATACAATAGTTAAAATTATAAAAAGGTTACTCGTTGTAACCTTTTAGAATAGTTTAGCTTGGATTATATTTTTACCTTTTTTGTTTATGATTAAGTATCCATTTTCAGTTATTTCATAATCCCATTTAGATTTTGAATTGACTAAATAATGAGCCCTTTTAACTAGCTCTAATGATGTTCGTATCATTCGTTTAAATTCTTTTGGTTCAGCCTCGCTTCTACATAACTTCTGAATGAATTCTATTGAAAATGGTATTGGCTCATTATGGCTTTCATAAAAGTTGTATAGCCACCTAGCTAGTTGATTATCTCCCAATATATGTCTGATATCAACAGATATTAAGGTAAAATCTTTGTCATGAAATAATTTACCTATATGTTTATCAAAAATAATAACTAGCTTACCATCGCCATCCTTGTCTATATATATGTTCTGTAGTAAATGCCCCAGGAAAATTTGTTTTTCTGCAGTTATTCCAACTCTAGCGAATTGTAATCTAGACGCTCTAGAAATAAGACGTTCATAATTGAGCTTTCCTGGAGTTAATCTCATTACTTTACACAATTCATAAAGTGTTATTCTAAGTTCATTGTCAATTTGTTTGGATTTAGCTAAATAAATTAGCGTGTCCCATAGTTCTAAATCATTTTGGTCTAAATATTCACCAGAGAATAATAGGTCATAATTACTCATTGTATATATGTTTGCATCTTTTACTATTGCTCTCTTACCTTTTTTTACGACACCAAATAAAGCGCCACGTAAAAAACTATTAGGAATAGCTCTCTTTTCTTCAAATATATCTGGCAAGAGCTGTTGTGTTGGCATTTCTAGCAGAGATAGTTCTTTTTTTAAAACATTGAGCTCTTCTCTCAGTTTTTGAATTTCTTTGGTTATCTGAAATTTAATATCTAAATCTTTAACTTGATTAGATTGCTCTACTAAATATTTTATTTTGTCTTCTATTTGATTGTTTTTCATATGTAGCTCATTTAATGGCATAATAATGTTCTCCAAAATGGGGTGGCAAAATACCTGGGGGTATTAGCTCTATAAAACCAGACTGGCAGGTCTGGTTTTATGCTTTAATGCATCCTTGCAACCATATTATTAATGTTTAATTTTATAATAAAGTTAAAACACAGTTAATTTACAGTTAAATAACCTGTTTTTTTTATAACCCATACACATCCAGCTAAAATTTGTTCAATTCAATAACCTTATAGAGATAGACGAATTAACATTAGTTTTGATTACACATATAATGGAATCTTATTGTATATTCATAAATATATGCAGTATAATTTTATTACAATTATTTTAACTGTTATTTAACTGTAAAAGACCTGTTATTTAGCATCAATCATTCCATCTCTCTGTAGTTTTTCCATTACTGCTTGCTTAAAATATTGGCTTGCTTTTAACTTATTTTTCTTTAACTGATTCAGCCAATGTTTAGGCACATCATATACCATTACATAACGCTGAATATCTTCTTCAATGAGTTTTTTCTCTTGTAGATTTGCTTCTTCAGCAACTGAATTAAAAACATCTTCATGAATTTTGGGCATTTATAACTTCCTTAATCAAATCTTTCATTTCTTCACTAGCCTTACCATTATACTCAATTACTGATTTACCAGCATCAAATGATTTCTTATAATCCGCTCTATCTCTCAATATTACATTAAATTTATCAAATTCGTTATTATTATCTATGAAATCAAATATCTCTTCCAAAGAAACTCCAGCTCTAACATTAACTCTGTTTAATAAGACATGTGACTTTAAACTAGGGCGATGCTTTCGAATCTCTCTAAGAATATTTCTGAATGATAATAGCCCAACTAATTCAATACCAGAATCACTCACTGGCGTAATAACCAAATCAGCTCCTAATATAGCTATTCGATTAACATCAGAATCAAAGCCACCAACATCAATTAATAATAGATCTTTATTATTATTGATAATATTTTTAACCTCGGATATTCCATCAGCAGTTAAAATTTTGAACTCATCTAGACCATTCCTTTTCCGTAAAGAATTGAAGTATGTTAATGATTTTTGCATATCCAGATCTAATACAGATAATTTATAATCTTTAGATAACTCAACGGCCAGATTAGACGCTATTGTAGACTTGCCTACACCACCTTTTTGATGAGCTAGTACAATAATAAACGGTACTTTCATAACTTTCTCCATTGTAATTCAATAGCAATTATATCACATTTAATATAACTGTATTTTAATTGTATTATACAATTTTTATTATAGTATGAAAAAATTTATTCTATACATTACAGTAATCACATATTGTAATTGATCTGGATCTATGTATAGCTGTAGTTTCGTTGAATACTATAGCATATAAATTATAATATTTAATTCATGCTAAAGTATTTTTCACAAAAATTATACCTCTATATCATATATTACATATAATATGTAATATATGATATACTAGTTTTCTAAACCCTTAATTAAGAGTACCACCAATGAAAATTATCAGCAAACTATCAAACTTCTTTCCAGCAACACTTGCCCGAGAAGAAAGCTTCTGTAATCGATTAAATGAACGACAAGAAATCCTTAATAATATTCTGAAATGTAAACATGTCGTCCTTTCATCTCCTCGTCGCTATGGTAAGACTAGTCTTGTATACCAAGTAATTGCAGAGAATAATATCCCTTGTGCCAAAATAGATTTATTTTTAGCTGTAGATGATGCAAGCATTTGTAAGTTTATTACATTAGCAGTAGAGAGTGTATTAAAGGAACTAATCCCTTTGAGTACTAAGATATCAAATAAGATCCTAGAAATCTTTAAATCTTTTGACGTTTCCGTTAAACTTGGGGATAGCAGCTATAGTCTGTCATTCAAACAAAGAGGATTAACCAATAATACTAATGACATTTATGTTGCCCATATCTATGAATCTCTCAGATCATTATCTGAGTTAGCTAAACTAGAGCAAAAAAGTGTCGTGGTATTTATGGATGAATTCCAAGAAATTATTGCTGGAGAATCGTGTAATGCAATTATGGGTGCAATCCGTAATGTTGCACAAGAATCAGAATACTTAACATTTATATTTTCTGGTAGTAAGCGCCATTTACTAACCACACTATTTAATGAAAAACGTAAGCCATTATATATGATGTGCAGTAATATAGTTCTGAATAGGATAGCGGTTCGTGAGTACCGCCATCACCTAAATCAACTAGCAATACATCGTTGGAATGCCGAATTAGAAGATTCTTGTCTAATGCAGATAATGAGATATACTGAAGCACATGCATATTACGTAAATTTACTATGTGATACGCTATGGGAATTTGAGTTATTGCCAAACACAGAGGATGTTGATAAGGCATGGCAAATATGTGTTAAACATGAAAAAGGTCGGATTGTAGATGAATTAAATAACTTAACTCACGCACAAAAAGATATTTTGAAGAGTATAGCTTTATACCCAACAGACAAGCCAACTTCAATTAAATTTACTAAGCTTATAAATCGACCTTTATCTACTATAAGCCAATCAGTGAAGTCATTATTAGAAAAAGATATGATTTATAAGATCGAAGAGGTAGATCCAGAATTAGAATGGAAGAGTGAAGGATATTATTGGGTATTAGATCCAATGGTTCGCTATATGATAGTTAGTCAATATTAGCTCGAGATCATGATTTCCTGAAGAAATACCCATGTTTTACACTTCAATTAATATTGCATGTTTTTAAATTATAATGGTCGACTAAATTAGTACCAATTCCTAGTTGAAACTTAGATATAATTCCCTTACTAGTTTTCAAGGGAGTTTTATTTTGAAAACAACTAGGGTGAATTAACTATAGCTCAGATTAGTAGCAAGTATGGTGTTCATGCTACCCAGATAAGCAAATGGAAGCAGCAGGCATTAGAATCCATGCAGTCTGGTTTTGCAAGCAAAACCAGTAAAGAAGAAAATGATCAACATGATCTCATTGATAAACTGTATCGCCAAATCGGACAACTCTCTATCGAGTGCGATTGGCTTAAAAAAAATCTGAATTGTTTAAGTCTTGAGAATAAGAAAAAGTTAATAAATCCAGACCCCAAAATCAGTACACGTCGCCAGTGTGAGTTACTGAATTTATCGCGAACCAGCTTTTACTATAAGCCTAAGCCGCTAAGTGATGAAGAATTACTAATTCTGAATAAGGTAGATGAGATTTACACTGAACACCCATACTATGGCTCACGACGGATGAAGGAAGAGTTACAGGATGCTGGAATAGTAATAGGTAGACAAAAAATTAGTAAGTTCTATCAATTGCTTGGTTTAGAAGCTGTTTATCCTAAAGTAAATCTGAGTAAACGCAACCATGAACACAAAGTCTATCCATACTTATTGCGTTATTTACCGATAACCAAAGCGAATCAGGTGTGGTCAGCCGATGTAACCTACATTCGCTTAAAACATGGCTTTGTGTACTTGGTAGCAATAATTGACTGGTATAGTCGCCGAATCTTGAGCTGGAGATTATCGACATCGTTGAGCGCTGATTTCTGTGTTGAAGCTTTGCAAGAGGCATTGGATAATTATCCTAAACCTGAGATATTTAACACTGATCAAGGATCAACGTTTACAGCTAATGACTTTGTTAATTTGCTGATTAAATACAAAATCAGCATCAGTATGGATGGTCGTGGCAGAGCTTTGGATAATGTGTTTATTGAACGATTTTAGGAAACTGCTTTTGCTAAACTAAGTCTAACTATAGAGTCTTCAAGAGCAAGTAAACTATGTGAAACTTTTGCAGCAAGATTAATAATATCGCCTTTATTTAATAAGTATTCACTACTATTTATACTGAATTTGATTACGCCATCTAGTACCATGACTATAATTGGCGCTGGAGCAGTGTGTTCTTTCATAAGTTGATCCTTGCTCAAGCAGATTCTTATTTCTTTAGAATTTTCAGTTTCAAGCATTTTATTAATCATTACTTTTTCTTTTGAGAATACTGCATTGTCGTAGAAATTTATTACTGAATAATGACTCATCTTTGGTTCCTTTTAAATAAACTATATAGTTCTTGCCCAATTCGTTAAATAATTAGGTATTTACTTCTTAACTCTTAAATTTTTAATATATTGTTATTTATTCATTTTATGAATTTTAGCTAAAGCTATCACAGAAGAAGTTGTTCTTATCAAGATTTAACTCTTTAATAGTTAGATTCTTAATATCGTTAATCATATTCGGGTTGCCACAGGCATAAACTTCGTAATTACTCAAATCATTATATTGACTAGTCACTACTTGAGTAACTAACAGTGATGAGAATTTCGTGGCATCTTGAACCTTGTTGGCACATAATGATAACTTTAGGTTTAACTCTTTATACTGCTCTAGATAATCTAAACAATAAAAATCATCTTCCTCGTAATTACCCCAAATTAGATGTATAGACCGAGTGCTTTTTATTTGCAACATATGCAGTAATAATGAATTTATCGGTGCAAACCCTGTACCAGTGCAAACCATAAGCAGTGGCTTTTGTGTGTTTTGTAGTGTAAAACTACCTAGTGGTGCCTTAAATTTAACTACACCACCAACCTTATAGTCATTCCATACTTTGCTAGAAAAGAAACCTTTAGGGTAATGACGTATATGTAATTCTATAATTTTGCTATCGTTAGCTATATTAGCTATCGAATAGCTTCGTGTCACTCCTGCTGCACTTATTTCGATAAATTGACCGGGTAAATGGTTGAAACTTTGCGTATTAGGGATTTGAATTTGCATTATGATAGTGTTATGGTGCTTATCTAATTTTATTATTTTGGCTAAGTAATTGCGTGTTTTGATACTATTATCAAAACCTGGAATATCAAGGACGATATCACTGTTTGCAAAAGATTGACACAATAAAACGTCGTTTAGTGATTCAATTGTATTACCATCATTATCCAACAGTATGCCTGATGATACATTGCATCTACAGCCTCCGCAATCACCGTTTCTACATCCATACGGTAAATTAATTCCTTGGCTAATTGCCGCATCCAGAATGCTAATGTGGTCAGTTAGATTAAATTTATATTCAGTATCCTTAATATGTGCTTGGTATGACATAAAAAGATCTCCTATAGTTATTATGATTTAATTTATGCTTTAACATTTTAAGAACTAATGTGTGAAGCTACGAAATTTAGCCATAGACTAAGATTAACTATATACTAATCTTAATCTATAGCTAAAACAACTGTAATGGTCTAATATTCCTGTAGAGATATTAAGCCACCTTTTCTTCCTCAATTATACCGCAATATTTCTGATGCGGTGTCAGATATCCAATCGCTGAATGTATCCTTTTATAATTATAGAAATGTATATATTGCTCCACTTGTTTTATCGCATCATCATGGCTTTTTATGGTTAGATGATTTAGATACTCATATTTCATACTACGGTAAAATCTCTCTTGTACTGCATTATCCCAGCAATTGCCTCTACGACTCATGCTTTGAGTAATTTTATGCATTTGCAATTTACTCCTAAATTCAAGAGCTGAGTATTGGCAACCTTGGTCAGAATGAAACATTAAATCCTTAGTGACAACATTATTGCACTTAATAGCATAATCCAGCGCTTCTTTGGCAAGCTCAGCATTTGCAGATTGTGACATGGAGTAGCCAACAATCTTTCTGCTGTGTAAATCCATTACTGTCGCAAGGTATGACCAACCACTCTGCGTTCTAAGATAAGTAATATCTCCAACCCAGCAGATGTTATTTGATGGTTGATTAAACTCACGATTTAATAAATTTGCCGCATATTTATGCTCAGTACCACTATCGGAATAATGATGTCTTTTTCTGACAAGCACAACATCAACCTTTGCTATATTCATTAACTTTTTAGTTTTATGAACACCAATCCTAAAACCATTGGCACGTAAAGATTTATGAATTCTACGTTTTCCATAAGTATAGTTAGTTCCGATTGATATTTCTTTAATTTTGGCAACAATAGTTGCGTTTTTCTGAGTGATATCAACTGGTTTATAGTAATAACTACTGCTAGGTAAATCAAATACATTACATAGCTCAGTAATATTGTAAGCTTCCTTCATTTGATTCATTATTTTAACGATGGATTGTCGCGTATGAAGAAAGCTGCAGCCTTTTTTAATATCTCATTATCCCTCAAGGCTCTGTTTAACTGCTTTTCTAATTCTTGAATACGAAGCTGTTCTGGGGTTAATGCTGATGCAACTGGAGTTACTCCCGATAGTTCTGCTAAATATTGTCTTTTCCAACGTATTACCGCAGATGAGCTGGCTCCTGATAATTCCATAACCTCTTTATTGCTATAACCACTATCTACCATCAATTTAGCATACTCTAGCTTTTGCAATGTTGTGAATGTTTGCCTTACTTTTCTCATTTATGATGTCCAATTAAAATTGTTAGTAATATTAACCTATAAAGGCTTTAATTATCTACAGTTTTATTGGACCATTACAAACTGACTAATCTAGTGTAAAGTACGAGCTAAATCTTTTTCAGGGGTTGAAATCGGAATTAGTTTGAATCTACTTTCAAGTAGTTGCAAAATATTTGGGGTGGCAAATGCAGGCAATTTAGGACCCCAATAAATATTTTCTAAGCCTAGATATAACAATGTCAACATGATAGCTACTGCTTTTTGCTCAAACCATGATACAACTAAAGTTAAAGGTAATTCATTTACTGAACAATCGAAAGCTTTAGCTAGTGTTAAGGCAACTTGGATAGCAGAGTATGCATCATTACATTGTCCCATATCTAATACACGAGGGATTCCGTTGATGTCACCCAAATCATCTCGATTAAAACGATATTTAGCACAACCTAAAGTTAAAATAACTGAGTCTTTTGGTACCATGCGGGCAAAATCACCGTAATAGTCACCATCAGGAGTTGAGACATCACAACCGCCAACTAAATAGAAGTGTTTGATTGCACCGCTTTTAACAGCAGCAACAACATCATCAGCCAAGCTAATTACTGTATTACGTGCAAATCCAATAGTGATAAATTTCTCAGGTGCATCAGAGGTAAAACCAGGAGCATTAAGTGCTGCTTCGATAAGAGGTGTGTAATCACAATCTTTAATATGTTGAATACCAGACCAACCAACTGCATTGGTTGTAAATAATCTTTCTTTATAGGCAACTTGTGGTTCTATTAAACAATTACTTGTCATTAACACAGCACCAGGAAAGCGAGAGAATTCTACTTTTTGTTTATGCCAAGCCCCACCAAAATTACCGACTAAATGTGGGTATTTCTTTAATTCAGGATAAGCGTTAGCCGGTAACATTTCACCATGGGTATAAACATTAATACCTTTACCAACAGTTTGTTGTAAAAGTTTTTCTAAGTCATGTATGTCGTGACCACTAACTAAAATAGCTTTACCAGCTACATTAGAAATTCTCACTTGTGTAGGTTCAGGATGTCCAAATTTATTAGTGTGCGCAGAATCTAAACTCTCCATAGCACTATAATTTGCAGCACCTACTTTCATAGCCCAATCAATATAATCATTTAAGTTAGTTGATTCTTGTGCTAAAAAAGCTAGTGCGTCATGTAACTGATTAACTGCACTCTCAATGTTTCCGCCAGATAATAATGCATGATTTGTATATGCAGCAGCACCCTTGATACCGTATAGAACAAACCCATACATCCCAGCAATATCTTCGCCCGCAATTAAGGTTCTTGCATCAAAACCAATTTCTAATGCTTGATCTACCAATTCACCGATTGAATCAGCTGGTTTATAAGTAACAGATGAATAAGTTGGTAATTCAATAATCGTATTAGACTTACTTGCAAAGTCTAATATTTTTTGTTTCAATTCCTCTCTTAATTTAACAACATTCCTTAGATAATCTTCAATCCGTTTTGGATCAAAGTTAACGTTAGTTAATGTTGAAAACACTGCTTCCAGAACTAAATGATCTACATCAGATTTAGAAATTTGGTATTTATTCGCTACAGTTGCATAGCTAGAAAGCCCAGTAATCGCATACAGTAGCAAATCTTGTAAGTCTGCAGTCTCAGCAGTCTTACCACAGTTTCCTACTAAAGTATTGCATCCTAGAATCCCATCATTGCGCTGGGTTCCTTCACATTGATAACAAAACATGATAGTTCCTTATAATAAAAATAGAACAAGTTAAATCGCATGTAAACTCTTAATCTACTATTATTCGACTAAATAGTAATACGATAACATGATTATATCAATATTGTACTATGAATACAAGTATTGGATGCTAATAATTTCATTTTAAATGCAATTATTATTTTAAATATTTGATTTTATATGCAACTATTGTGTTTAATTAAGCGAGATGTGATATATTTACGTATATAATATTATTTAGGAATACTATATGCAGTTAACAATATTTACTGATATTGCATTAAAATCTATCATGTATTTAAAACAGTCTCAAGATCTGGTAACCATTAATGAAATTGCAGATAAATATTTAGTTCCGCGAAATCATTTGGTAAAAGTTTTGAATTTCATGGTACGTAAAAAGTGGATTGGTTCTGTGCGCGGAAGATATGGCGGGCTATTTTATATACAAACTAGTGATGAATTAAAACTAGGTGAAGTAATCAAGACTTTGGAAAATCGTGAAGAGCTACTTAATTGTGAGGATTGTATGATAAATAATAGTTGTCATCTTCGTGGCTTATTAAGTAGAGCGGTAGATGCTTTTTATGTATACTTAAACCAATATACGTTGGCTGATTTAAATAATTCTAAGACAGCTAATTTTATTAATATCTTAAAAGCAAACTAGTATAGTCTGAAGATGCCAAATTTCAGAAAGCAGCAACCATTAATTGATTGCTTCTTTCTATGGTGATTATGCAACTTCTGGCTCTGTTGCAAAAAATATTCATGGCTAAAATATGCCTTGCTATGGGCAGAATTATCCTGCGTTCACTCCAAATAGTTCATTGATGAACTGAATCTCATTTTTACCTTTGAGGTTCATCCAGAAATCGAATTGACCTTTTTTAAACATGCGCATAACTTCGTATCCAGTAATGGTGCTATTGGCAGATCTCATGGTTTTAAACCCAAGCATTGGTTTGATTAATCGCTTGAGTTTACCGTGATCACTTTCAATATTATTGTTCAGGTATTTAACTTTGCGGTGCTGAATATCAGAGTGTAATTGGTTTTCTGCTTTGATATCAGCAATAGCTTGATTGTACGCAGGGTTTAGGTCAGTATTAATAGTATGTGGAACCCAATATTTGTTGATCTTGAGAGCCTTACTTAGAAACCGCTTTGCCGCTTTAGTATTCCTAGTATGAGATAAGTAGAAATCAACAGTATCACCTTCTTTAGTTATTGCACGGTACAGATATTTCCATTTACCTTTAACTTTGACATAAGTCTCGTCTACCCGCCAAGAATAACCTCGATTTCTGCAATACCAAGCAGATCTTTGTTTAAGTTCATGAGCATATTTCATGACCCACCTGTAAATAGTGGAGTGATCTACTATCACTCCACGCTCACTCATCATATCTTCTAAATCACGATAGCTAATGCTATACTTCAAATACCAACGTACACATTGTAAGATTATTACATCTTGGAAGTGACGCCATTTGAATGCATGAGCATTGTTCATAATTTACTCCGAGAAAAATGCTATTTTAACAGAGTTTAAAGCAGCAGTGAAATTTTTGCAACAGAGCCGTTTATTCCATTTGTTCTGCACCACAAACGGTACAGCATATTCAGAATCCGGGATGCAATCAATATAGCTGGTTAGGCGGTATATACATAAATTAGCTTGTCAATTCATTAGCTAAACCTCCATGTAATGGTCTAATATTTATACATAAGTTGTTTAGTTTCTGATATTGTTTGTTTACTAACAGAGAGTTCTTTAGCTATCCAAGCATAGCTTTTTTTAGCGGCTAAGAAAATTTTGATTTTTTCAACTTTATCTTGAGTAGTTTTATTCTTACTTCCTGTAGTGCGCCCGAATTTAACTCCATCAGCTTTAGCTTTTTCGATTCCGGCTTTGGTTCGTGCATTAATCATACTACGTTCAAGTTCAGCAAAAACCCCTGCTATCTGGAAGAATGCTTTTCCCATTGGCGATGTGGTGTCAACTTTATCGCCAGAGTCTAGTGAAATGAGATCGACAGATTTACTGTTTAATAATTCAATGATGTCAATAAGACCTTTAAGGGAACGAGCAATACGATCTATTTTATAGACCACTACGATATCGCCATTACGAAGATCATTTAACATTAAGTTGAGTTGGTCTCGATTGTTATCTTTACCGCTAATTGACTCGCTGTATATTTTTTGACAGCCAGCGGTAGATAATGCTTGTTTTTGAAGTTCGAGATCTTGAGATGAGCTACTGACGCGAGCATAACCGATTTTCATGATGATTCAGTACAAAATAATCTAATAGTTAGCATTGTACTATTTTGGTACATAAATATCAACTATTTTTGATTGAATGTACTAAATTATAGAAGTTGAGAATAGTACAGTTATACT
>JAUPUP010000009.1 GCA_030917485.1 Pseudomonadota bacterium | reverse complement strand
GATTTAGAATCTGCCGGGTTATTGGTAGAAATTAAGCCACACAAATTAATGGTGCCACGTGGAGATCGGACTAATACCGTGATTGAGCCAATGCTGACTAATCAGTGGTATGTAGCAATGGATAAATTAGCTCAAACTGGGTTGGAGTTAGTAAAAGATGGGGCGGTGAAATTTGTTCCGGATAATTGGACAGTTATATATAATCAATGGCTAGAAAATATCCAGGATTGGTGTATTTCACGACAGTTGTGGTGGGGGCATCGCATTCCGGCTTATTATGACAAATCCGGCAAGTATTATGTTGCTAGAACTCTTGCTGATGCAATATCTCAGGCTGGAACGGATAATTTAACTCAGGATGATGATGTACTAGATACATGGTTTAGTTCTGGTTTATGGTGTTTTTCTACGTTGGGATGGCCTGGTAAAGCTCCTGAATTAGAAATGTTTTTGCCGTCCAGCGTCTTGGTTACTGGTTTTGATATTATCTTTTTTTGGGTTGCGAGAATGATCATGCTTACGCATGAATTTACTGGTAAAGTTCCTTTTCGTGAAGTATGTATAACCGGTCTAATTCAGGATGCGCATGGGAATAAAATGTCAAAATCTAAGGGTAATATTATTGATCCCCTAGATTTGATTGATGGCATAAGTTTGGATGAGCTAATTAAAAAACGCACGCAAAATTTAATGAATCCTAAGCAGGCTGAAAATATTGCTACTCAAACTGCTAAAGATTATCCTAATGGATTTCAAGCATTTGGGGCAGATGCATTACGATTTACTTTTGCTGCTCTTGCTACACATGGTCGTGAAATTCGTTTTGATGTGAAACGCATTGAAGGTTCACGCAATTTTTGTAATAAATTGTGGAATGCAGGTAAGTTTGTACTGATGAACGTGCAACAGCATGCCAGTTTAATTGAAGATAATGCTACTAATGTTCAGAATGCGGCTAATTTGTGGATATTAAATGAGCTTGTTCGATTAATTGGAGAGCTAGAATTTGCTTATGCCACTTATCGCTTTGATGTTTTAGCACAAAAACTTTATGAGTTTATTTGGAATGAGTTTTGTGACTGGTATTTAGAATTAGCCAAGGTTAATTTAATTAGTGATGATGTAAATATACGTACCAATACAATTAATGTATTGCTAATTGTATTTGAGTGTTCCTTGCGCTTGCTACATCCAATCATGCCATTTATTACCGAAGAATTATGGCAGATTATTGCCAGTATTAACAATAAAAAAACTGCTGAATCTATAATGTTAGCTCGGTATCCTACTATTGATGAAATTAAGGCTGAAATTGAGGCGGGGAGTGATAGCGGATCTGTTGCTGGTGGTGATAACGTTACTGATGAAGATAGATCTTATCATGATATTAAGCTATTAAAAGAGATTATCACCTGTATCCGTAATTTGCGTGGAGAAATGAACTTAAACCCCGGCTTAAAAGTTCCATTGTTAATTGAGGCTGGTTTTTCTGATGTATCGTATCTATCAGATGCAAGTGATATGAGAAATAAACTCGATGATTTTGTGCCGTATATACAAAGTTTGGCAAAAATTAGTGAGGTGGTTTTTGTTGATGATGGTGTGGATGTTAATGGGGTGATTAATTCTGCTGGCAGTGCTCCAGTCGCTGTTGTTGCTGGGGTTAGATTTATGTTGCAAGTTGAGATTGATGTAGCGCAGGAAAAAATTCGCCTCAAAAAAGAGATTGATAAAAATATTAAGGAATCTGAGAAAATTAATCTCAAATTAAAAAACTCAGGATTTTTAGAAAAAGCTCCTAAAGATTTAATTGAGCGTGATACTGCACGAATTAAGGAGTTGGATAATATTGTTAACCACTTGAGCGTGCAGTTATCCAAGTTGACATAAATTAGTTTAATTAATTTAATTGAATTGGGCAAATTTGTTGTATAACTAATTTAAATTAATGTGACAAATGAAAATCAAGTAAAATAATTACTTCTAAACTGGAGAGATGGCAGAGTGGTCGATTGCACTACCTTGGAAAGGTAGCATACGTTTAGGCGTATCGAGGGTTCGAATCCCTCTTTCTCCGCCACTAGCATATTTATTACATATCTTGTAGAGGTGGGTTTACATGAGCAGTAATTACCTGGGGCGTATTGTTGGTTCTAGTAGTTTAGTCGATTACTTGCAAAGTAAGGCTCAGTCTAAGGATTTACAGCCTGCCAATGATCATATACAATATTTTCCTGTTCAATCTCACAATAGTGATAATGATAAAGCTTCTCAAATTCCTGTGCTGCCAGTCATTGAAGCAGCAAATTATGAATCAATGTCTTCTAACCTTGATATAACGCCAGAATTGAATAGCCTTGCTGAAGGGGTCATTAATTCGGCAATTGATTTTAGCGGTAAGATTGGCATGAGTGCCTACTATATGAAGTGCATGGTTGAAAATATTTTTTCGTTTTTGTTTAAATTATATTCATCTGAATTTACTCCATCTAGTCCTAATAGCAGAAAAGATTCTATAAAACATGATTTAAAAGAGTTAAGCCGATTTATGTCTAATTATAATTTTGATGAAGATTATAATAACAAATTTAAGCTTTCTACACATACTCAAGCTGAGCAAATTAAGATTATTAGCTTGCCAGGGGTTGGCACGGTTAATGCTACACGCGTGTGTCAAACCCCTAATGTTGAAATTTATTTAACGGCATGCGGTAAAATAATTGGTGTTTCGAGTAAAAACAAAAATGGAAGACTATCTAATGGTTGGGTCTTATATGATGAGGATACGGGTGTAGATTTTGAAGTTTTTAGACAAATATTTTTAGCGGTGGACACTAAATTATCTGCATGTTTTGATCCTATAACACCAGTAACACCAGTAACACCAGTAATACCAGTAATACCAGTAACACCAGTAACACATGTGGAAGATATTGTAGATAATCTAAATGCAAGTAATGCAAATAATAATATTTCAGTGGCTGTACCTACTCAAACCTCTGGGCAAAATTTTCTTGCTGCTGCTGATGAGTATAGAAACTTTCCTACTGATTATTATGAGTATAGAAAATCAAAAATAGAATGGCGTAAGTTTAAACAAGAAACAAATTTATACTCCTGGAATGGGGGAATTGTATGATGGAATGCTGTTATGGTAGATTTAAAATTGACAGTTTTTACTAATTCATGATAATATTCCACCAGTATTGATAAAGCTAGTCTATGATTCGTTGTGTTAAGTGTTTTTATTGTTAACATAATGCGGTGTAACGTGTATTATTTATGGCTTTGTGTTAAATTTTTTTAAGTTCTTTATATGAATATTTCTCTAAGTATTGCCAATGCATCTAATTTAGCCAGCATAGGCTTATCTAGCATTGTTTTGGTCTTAATTAGCATTAATTTATTTGATGTGGGCAATGCTTATTAGTTTAAACCAAATTAACTCCAAACAGGCAAAGCCCGCACCAGAAAAAGTGCGGGTTTTTTGTATTTATTTGATAGTAATTATACTCAAAAGGAGTGGTATGTTGAAGGGTATGGGTTGTTGAGTAAATAGTTATGTATTACTTATTATTTTCTATGTATTGTTTATTAGAACGGTTATGGTGTTATGAAAATTACTGGAGCAGAAGCGTTAGTTAAATCACTCTTACATGTGGGAGTAAAAACAATTTTTGGTTATCCAGGCGGTGCTATTATGCCGACCTATGATGCATTATTTAATGAGCCGTTATTGCGACATATATTAGTGCGGCATGAACAAGGCGCGGCAATTGCTGCTGAAGGGTATGCTAGGCTAAGTGGCACGGTAGGGGTATGTGTGGCTACTTCTGGTCCTGGAGCTACTAACCTGATTACTGGGATTGCGGATGCTATGCTTGATTCGATTCCCATTGTGTGTATTACTGGACAGGTGCACAGTGCATTAATTGGCACAGATGCATTTCAGGAAGCAGATATTATGGGTATGACTGTACCTGTTACTAAATGGAATTATCAAGTGAATAATGCTAGTGAAATACCTTATATTATTGCTAAAGCATTTCATGTGGCTAAAAGCGGCAGACCAGGTCCAGTACTGATTGATATTACTAAGGATGCTCAACAAGGGGTTATAGAATTTGATGTGTTGCAAATGGCTGAATTTGTTAATGCTGCTGCTAGTACTGCTGCACATATTCCACAAGTACCTGATCTTAAATTTGAAAATGCGGCACATTTAATAAACAATGCTAAAAAACCATATATTTTTGCTGGACATGGTATTACTATTGCTGGGGCTGAGGAAGAATTGGTGCGCTTTGCAAATAAAACTGGGATTCCAGTTGCTTGTACCTTGCATGGATTGTCGGTTATTGCTATGGATCATCCGCTGTATGTAGGAATGCTGGGTATGCACGGTAATTATGGTTCAAACGTATTGACCAATGAAGCTGATTTAATTATAGCTATTGGAATGCGGTTTGATGATAGAGTAACTGGTAATTTAGCTAGTTATGCTAAGCAGGCAAAAGTTATTCATATAGATATTGATATTGCAGAATTAAATAAAAATGTTAAAGCTGATGTTGGAATTTGTGGTGATGCCAAGCAAGTTTTGACAGAGTTATACCGTCATGTGCTGCCTAATAATCATGATGCTTGGATTGGTCAATTTAAAGATTACTATAAATTAGAACATGATACGGTTATTCATCATCAAGTTACTAATCAACCGGGTCATATGATAAAAATGGCTGAGGTGATAGCGCTATTATCCAAAAAAACTAATGGAGAAGCTGTAATTGTTAGCGATGTTGGTCAGCACCAAATGATATCTGCACGTTATTATCAATTTAAGCGGCCAAATTCCCATATTACCTCAGGTGGATTAGGCACTATGGGGTATGCGTTGCCGGCGGCAATTGGCGCTAAAGTTGCAGCTCCCAGCCGAGAAGTAATTGCTATAATTGGTGATGGCGGGTTTCAGATGAATATTCAAGAGTTAGCGGTTTTAACTCAAGAAAATTTGACTTTAAAAATAATCATACTCAATAATGAATACTTGGGCATGGTGCGGCAATGGCAAGAGCTATTTTTTGATAGGCGTTATTCTTTTACTAATTTAGTGAATCCAGATTTTATTAAAATTGCTGAGGCATATTCAATTCGTGGTGTGCGGGTGCAGGATGAATCTGAATTGGAAGAGGCGATAGATAAATTATTAAATTCTACAACATCGTTCTTACTTGAGGTCATGGTAGAAAAGCAAGGTAAGGTTTTTCCTATGGTTGCTGCTGGTACTGGGGTTGGCGATATTCGTTTAAGTTAAAATAAAATACTAAAAAAATATTAAAGAAAGATTGAAAAGGTATGGAAAATTTTACTGCTAATGAGGTTAGCATGTATGTTATTTCAATGATTACACAAAACAGATTATGTGTATTACAAAGAGTATCAGGAATGTTTTCCCGCTATCGGATAAATATTGAACATATAAATATTTCAAGGCATTCTGAGGAATTATCATATTGGAATGTTGTAATTTATACAACAGAAGAAAAGTCTGATTTATTAGTAAAGCAGTTAAATAAAATTATTGAGCTAGTAAGTATCAAAATAATTGATAAAGTACCTTTGTCTAAAGTTAACAAACAAGTAATTAATGATAAATTATAGGCATGATGTAAATAAGGATGACAAATTATAAGCATATGAATGTAGATATGAGCACTGTATACCAAATACCGCAAGTGAATATTAATCTTGAAGATGTTAATCACGCAGCAAACTGTTTAAATAATGTAATTGTTCATACCCCATTAGAATATTCTGAACGGCTTTCTGAGCAGTATAAGGCCACAATTTATATTAAGCGTGAAGATTTACAACGTTGCCGTTCATTCAAGGTACGCGGTGCGTATAATAGAATTATTTCTTTGTCAAAAGAAGAGCGGCAAAATGGCATTGTGTGCGCTAGTGCTGGTAATCATGCTCAAGGTGTGGCTTATAGTTGTGCTAGTTTGCACCTCAAGGGTACTATTTTTATGCCAGTGTCGACACCGCTGCAGAAGATTGATAGAGTTAAAAAATTTGGTGGCAGCTACATTGAGATAGTTACAATTGGCGATACCTATGATGATGCGGCTAATGCCGCTAAAGAATACTGTGCTGCTAAGGGTGCAGCTTATATACATCCATTTGATGATTATCAAGTTATCTGTGGTCAGGCAACTATTGCGCAGGAAATTTATGGAGATCTTGGTGATAAATTACAGATGGTTGTTCTTGCAATTGGCGGTGGTGGCTTAGCCTCTGGTGTGTCATCTTATTTAAAGCAGAAAAATTCTGCGATTGAAATAATTGGTGTAGAACCGCTCGGGGCTGCTGGAATGAGTCAATCAATACAACAAGGCCAGGTAACTTCGTTGGAGAGTATTGATACTTTTATTGATGGAGCAGCGGTTAAATTAGTTGGTAGTAATACTTTTGAAATATGTAAAAATAATCTTGCAGATACTTTGCTGATTCCTGAGGGTAAGGTTTGTACTACTATGATAGAGCTTTACCAGAATGATGGTATTATCGCTGAACCAGCTGGTGCATTGTCTATTTCGGCATTAGATATGCTAAAAGATAAGATTGCTGGTAAAGTTGTGGTATGTATTTTGAGTGGCGGTAATAATGATATACTGCGCTATCCGGAGGTTATGGAACGTAGTCTAGTTTATAATGGGCGGAAACACTATTTAATTATTGAATTTAATCAAAAGCCAGGACAATTGCGTAAGTTTGTGAATGATGCACTTGGCCCCAATGATGATATAGTACGGTTTGAATACATGAAGAAAACCAATAAAGAATCTGGAGCAGCGTTGGTAGGAATAGAATTAGGTGATAAAGATAATTTTATGCCTCTAATTGAGCGAATGACTGAGACTGGCATAAATTTTAGAGTGTTATCAAGCAAGGAGTTACTTTACAATTATATCATTTAGTTACCTGCTTACGGCTTATATTATATTAAACTGAATTTAATATAATATAATATTGATTTGAGTGGTGAAGTTATGTTAAATACTAGTTGTAAGAACTGCTGTTTGGATTTGTTTCTATTGGTAGTTTTTTTGTGTAAATTGTTCAAAAAATTAAATTAATGACATTGTACAATCCTGTGTGACAAGTAAAAATTAATAAATACGTGTTTGTTCACTAGGCTGTAAGGATATAAGGAATTTACAATGTCGGAAAAGATTACTGATTTGATTTTGGGGAAATTTGTGAATGATGAAATAATGACTAAGAGTGACCTAGATAGACGCTTAGATGAGATTATGACTCGCCATTTAGGTATGTTTGAGGCTAAGCTTAATATCAGGTTTGACCATATTGATCGCAGATTTGAAGATATTGATCGTAGATTTGAAGATATTGATCGCAGGTTTGAGCAAGTAGATTGTCGTTTTGGATTAATGGATGCAAAAATTGATCATCTTGAGCTACGACTTACAGGTATAGAGAATCGTTTTCGTTGGTTAATTGGTGTACTTACGACTGCAAGTATAAGTATACTATTTGGTATGGGAGGCTTTTTAATTAAAATTCATTGATTAATTACAAACAATTTACTGAGTAATTCCGTTAAGTAGTTATGAATAAGGAAAATTATTATGCAAAAATTAAAACATCGAAGCGGTTTATTAACCAGTACGCCCGACAGCCCAGAATGGGTAAAACGTGCACCCACGCGCGCAATGCTGCGTGCAGTTGGGTTTACTGATGACGATTTTACTAAACCATTAATTACGGTAGCATGTCCGTATACTAATATAACTCCATGTAACGCACATATTCGTGATTTAGGTGATATTATATGCAATGAGATTGAAAATTCATTTGGTAAACCGGTATTGTTTGGTACACCTGTGGTGGCGGATGGCGAAACGATGGGAATGGAGGGGATGAAGTATTCCTTAGTGTCGCGTGAGTTAATTGCTGATTGTATTGAAATGATGCATGAAGCTTATGCATCTGATGGGATTATAGCATTGTCTGGGTGTGATAAAACTATCCCAGCTTCATTAATTCCATTGGCGAGAAATAACAGTATTGGACTTACTTTATATGGTGGTTCAATTTTACCCGGGAAATTGCACGAGCGTGATTTAACTATTGTAAGCATTTTTGAGGCGGTAGGTGAATACAGCGCAGGTAATATGGAGGCTGATGAATTACATCAAATTGAATGTCATTCCTGCCCTGGTAACGGTTCTTGTGGCGGAATGTACACTGCAAATACTATGGCATCTGCAATTGAAGCTTTAGGTATGAGTTTGCCAGGTAGTGCTGCTAATTCGGCGGTTGATGAGTATAATAAACTATCGCATGAAAAGCGTCAGGATTGCATTAATTCGGTTAGAGCGCTTAAGGTTTTATTGGAAAATGGTATTCGTGCTCGTGACATAATGACTAGAAAAGCTTTTGAAAATTCGATTACGGTAATTATGGCACTGGGTGGTTCAACCAATGCTGTGTTGCATTTACTTTCTTTGGCTCATGAAGCAGATGTAAAACTTACCATTGATGATTTTGAATTAATTGGAGCTAAGGTGCCGTTAATTGGAGATTTTAAACCATTTGGTAAGTATGTGATGGCAGATTTATTTAAAATTGGTGGTATTCCGTTGGTAATGAAGCACCTCTACCAACATGGATTAATTCATGGTGATTGTTTAACGGTTACTGGAAAAACTGTTGCTGAAAATCTGGCTAATGTGCCAGATTTGCCGAGTAACCAAGATGTGATTTTACCAGTTACTAAGCCTCTGGCTCCACCGAGCAAACATATTTTAATTTTACGTGGTAATTTAGCTCCAGAGGGAGCAGTGTTAAAATTATCTGGTAAGGAAATGTTACAGCATACCGGACCTGCTCGGGTATTTGATTGTGAAGAAATGGCGCTAAATGCAATTCTAGATGGTCAAATTCATAAGGGCGATGTAATTGTGATTCGTTATGAAGGTCCGAAGGGCGGGCCTGGAATGCGTGAAATGTTGTCACCATCTGCTGCTTTAATGGGGGCTGGATTGGGTCGAGACGTGGCATTGATTACTGATGGCAGGTTTTCTGGTGGCACACATGGGATTATGATAGGGCATATCTCTCCTGAAGCGCATGTGGGCGGACCGTTGGCTATCATAGAAGAGGGGGATATTTTAACTATTGATATTAATAGGCGTACTCTTGATGTTGAGCTGTCAAACAGTGAAATTAATCAGCGCTTAAAAGCCTGGGTTAAGCCAGATACTAAATATAAACGAGGAGTTTTAGCTAAATATGCTGCTTTAGTTGCAAGTGCAAGTGTTGGCGCATATACAATTTAAGGAATAAAAAATATGACTAATTTTAACTACGCCTTTTTTGAGAATAAATTTGTTGATCTTGCTGAAGCAAAAGTTTCTATTATGACTAATGCTTTACAATACGGAACTGGGGTATTTGGTGGGATTCGTGGATATTATAATGCGCAACGCAAGCAGATTTTAGTGTTTAGAATTGAAGATCATTATAAGCGTATACTATCTTCGGTTAATCTTTTAGGTTGTGCTTTTAATTATACTTTGGAAGAGTTGATTGATATACATATTCAATTAATAAAGAAAAATGCTCCTACATGTAATTCGTATTTTCGTCCGTTTGCTTATGTTGGAAATACTAGTTTGGGACCAAATCTGAGTGGAGTTGGTTTGAGTTATGCTTTATATATGATTCCGTTAGAAGATTATATGCCAACTAATAAGGGATTATCTTTAATGGTATCTAGTTGGCGTCGGGTAGGAGATAATTCTATTCCATCGCGTGGTAAATTTTCAGGGGCATACCTTAATTCAGCTTTTGCACGTAAAGAAGCTAATGATAATGGTTTTGATGAAGCAATTTTTTTAAATGAATCTGGTTATGTTTGTGAGGGTTCTGCTGAGAATTTATTCATGGTAAGGGACGGAGTATTGATTACACCTTCTCAATCGGATGATATTTTAGAAGGCATAACCAGGCGCACAATTATTGAGTTGGCGCGTGATTTGGGTATTTCAGTAGTTGAAAGAACTATTGATAGAAGTGAACTATATGTCGCAGATGAGGTTTTTTTGACTGGCACTGGTTGTCAATTAGCTTGGGTAAGTGCTATTGATAGAAGAAATGTTGGCAATGGTCAAATTGGACCAATTAGTGAGAAACTGCGCGCTTTATATTTTGATACAGTGCACGGAAAAGTTACAAAATACGCGAGCTGGTGTAGAGTAGTAGATGTTGAAGATGGTAAATAGTTACCATAACTAAAAATCGTTACATTAGTTAATGCAAAATGCTACAATCACATCTTGTAGCATAAAGGCAGCGGCAGTTATTTAAATTAATGTTTTGGGAATAGTTGTATAAATAATCAGCTATATTGGCTGAGTGGTAGCAATAAATTTTAAAGAGAAAGGTAATAAACAATTATGGCACAAATTAATTTTGGTGGAGTGATGGAAGAGGTAGTAACTCGTGATGAATTTCCACTTACGCGAGCGCAAGAAGTATTAAAAGAACATGTGATTGCAGTGATTGGGTATGGAGTGCAAGGTCCGGCACAAGCACTAAATTCTCGGGATAATGGTTTAAATATTATTATTGGGCAGCGTAAAAATTCACCAACTTGGGAAAAAGCAATTCAAGATGGGTGGATACCAGGAAAAACCTTATTTGACATTGAAGAAGCAGCGAGTAAAGGTACAATTATATGTTATTTGCTCTCAGATGCAGCGCAAATTGAAGCATGGTCTACCATCAAAAAACATTTAACTAAGGGCAAAACATTATGCTTTTCTCATGGGTTTGGAATTGCTTATGCGGATAAAACCAATATTGTTCCGCCTAGCGATGTTAATGTGGTGTTAGTTGCCCCTAAGGGTTCTGGGCGTTCAGTACGGCAGAATTTTTTAGAAGGTCGCGGAATTAATTCTAGTTATGCGGTATATCAGGATGCAACTGGTAATGCACATGATATCGTATGTGCTTTAGGGGTTGGGGTTGGTTCAGGATATTTATTTAAAACTAATTTCAAAAACGAAGTAACCAGCGATCTGCTTGGTGAGCGTGGTGTGTTGATGGGGGCTATTGCCGGTCTTATGGAAGCTCAGTACAATATTTTACGTAAACATGGTCATTCTCCATCTGAAGCATTTAATGAAACGGTTGAAGAGGCAACACAAAGTTTATATCCGCTAATTGGTGAAAACGGTATGGACTGGATGTTTGCTAATTGTTCAACTACTGCGCAGCGTGGGGCTTTAGATTGGAAAAATAAATTTAAACAAGCGGTCGAGCCTATATTTGAAGATTTGTATAATAGTGTAGTGAGTGGTAATGAGGCTGATTGTTCGATTACTTCTAATAGCCAACCAGATTACCGAGAGAAATTGCAGCAAGAATTAGATGCAATTAAGAATAGTGAAATTTGGCAGGCTGGAGCTAAAGTGCGTGAATTACGCCCAGAACGCACTAAAACTGATAAATAAAGATAAGCACCATATAGTTAGAGTTTCAGGTTTGTCTTTGCAAATGAAGCAAAAACAAAGAGTGTAGTATAAATTAATTATAGGTTAGAATATACTCAAAGTATTTGAATGTTGGACTAGGAATATTGCAATAAATTGCGACGGGGACGCGTCCCACCATGTACAAATTAGTACATGAGGAGCAATTTATAAAATATGACAAAGTCCAGCTTTTAAAGACGAAGAGTATAGTTTGGGGTTTTAAACAATGGAGTCGACTGCGCGCAATATTATTAATAAAATTTGGGATGAACATGTTGTTCTGCGACAGAACAGCTTTCCAGAAATTTTGTATATAGACCGTATTTTATTACATGAAGTAACTTCAGCTCAGGCATTTGCTGAGCTTGAGGAGCGTGGATTAGAATTGAGAAATAAACAAAATATTTTAGCGACAATTGATCATAATATTCCAACCGATGTAAGTCGGAAAAATATTACTGATGTAATGGCGAAGAAACAGGTGGATACTTTACGCGATAACTGTAAAAAACATGGAGTTACTCTTTTTGATATTGATAGCAATTATCAGGGTATTGTACATGTTATTGGACCTGAGTTAGGGTTTACCCTGCCTGGAACTACTATTATTTGCGGTGATTCGCATACTTCAACTCATGGTGCATTTGGCGCTTTAGCTTTTGGGGTTGGTACGTCAGAGATTTTATACGCTATGGCCAGTGGATGTGTTTTACAGGATAGACCCCAAACATTCAGAGTTGAGTTTACAGGTAACCCGGACGAGTGCTTTACCGCTAAAGATGCTGTTTTAAAGCTAATTGCTACTATTGGAATTGGCGGAGCTCAGGGCTGTATCATTGAATATGTAGGCGATTATATTAAAAGCTTAAGTATGGAAGCGCGCATGACTATTTGCAATATGTCGATTGAATGTGGAGCAAGAGCCGGATTAATTGCGCCTGATGATACAACCTTTAATTATTTAAAGGGGCGCAGATATGCACCGGTTGGCGATGCTTGGGATAAATGTGTAAGCAAGTGGCAGCAACTGGCTAGTGATGAAGGTGCCTATTATGATCATGAGATTATTATTGACTTGACTAATGCTAAGCCAATGATTACATGGGGAATTAATCCAGAACATGCAATTGCTATAAATGAGCTTACACCACAGATTAATGATGCTCCGGATAAGCTAATTTTGGAAAAAGCGTATGCTTATACTAAATTACACCCTGGTCAGTCATTGCAAGGCGTACCGATTGATTTTGCTTTTATTGGTAGTTGCACTAATGGGCGGATTGAGGATTTACGGGCGGTGGCTAAAGTACTAAAAGATAAAAAAATCGCCGCTAATGTTACCATGTATATAGTACCTGGTTCTGAGCAAGTATTACAAATGGCGATTAATGAAGGCTTAGATAACATTTTTATTAATGCTGGCGCTGATTTTAGAATGCCAGGATGCTCTATGTGTTTAGCCATGAATCCGGATAAGGTACCTCCAGGTAAGCGCTGTATTAGTTCAACTAATCGCAATTTTATTGGGCGTCAAGGAACTGGGAGTATTACACACTTAGCCTCTCCGCAAACAGTTGCTGCTAGTGCTTTATGTGGTTATATTAGCTATTTATCGGCATTGCCGCCTTCTGCTGAGTTTAGGCAAGGGGGAATATAACTTATGGATAAATTTAGACAACTTAACAGCACGGTTATTCCGCTTGATTTGGATAATGTCGACACTGATATGATTTTTCCGGCGGAACATTTAAAAAGTGTAAGTAAAAATGGCTATGGTACTGCGTTATTTTCAACATTAAAAACATTATATCCAGATTTTATTTTTAATCAGAAGGATTATAGTGCTGGTAATATTTTATTATCTAAGTCTAATTTTGGTTGTGGTTCATCGCGTGAGCATGCAGTATGGGCTATTACTCAGTATGGTATACGGGCGGTAGTCTGTAGTTCGTTCTCAGATATTTTTTATAATAATGCTGCGAAAAATGGTTTGTTATTAATTAAATTACCAGAAAGTATTATTAATGAGTGGATGAAACTAGCGTTAAATAATGCTAGTTTAGTTATGACTATAGATTTAGTTAATCAGCAAATTAATTTTGCTAATCAAGTTCAGCGCTTTGATTATGATGTGTATCGCAAGCATTGTTTAATTGAAGGTTTGGATGATTTGGACTATTTGCTTTCATGTAAGAAAGAAATAGAAAGTTATGAATTAACCAGATCTATAAATGTATAGATAGTTAGGTAGTTAGTTAGGTAATTAATTAGACAGAGCGGATATCGATGAAGAAAAAAATTGCCGTGTTGGCAGGTGATGGGATTGGTCCTGAAGTAATGCAGTCTGCAATTGCTGTGTTGGATGCGGTTAGCGATAAATTTGGGCATGATTTTTCTTATGCAAAAGCGTTGGTAGGTGGGGCTGCATATGATAAACATCAAGAACATTTACCCCAAGATACTTTAGATGTTTGTCGGCAAAGCGATGCCGTTTTGTTTGGTTCAGTGGGCGGTCCGGTTGCAGAGTATGCTAATTTGAAATGGAAAAATTGTGAGACTAATTCAATATTAGCCCTTCGGAAGGCTTTTAATTTTAATATTAATCTGCGTAAAACCACAATTTATCCAGAATTAATAGAATTATCGCCGCTTAAAAATTCTCAGTTGTCTACCGGGTTAGATATTGTAATTTTTCGGGAGCTGCTGGGAGATATTTATTTTGGTGAACATTATCTAGGTGAAAAAAATGGTTTGCGTTATGCATCTGACGTTGCCCAATATGATGAACTGCAAATTAAAAGTATTGCTCATTATGCTTTTAGGACAGCACAGACTAGACGTAAAAAATTAATTTCAGTAGATAAGGCAAACGTATTAGCGACGTCTAAATTATGGCGTCAGGTAGTAAGTGAAGTTGCTGATGAATATCCTGATGTGGCTTATAGCGACATGTTAGTTGATAATTGTGCTATGCAGCTTATCAAGAATCCGGCTGGTTTTGATGTGATTTTAACTGCTAATTTATTTGGAGATATTTTATCTGATGAGTTATCAGTTCTCTCAGGTTCTATTGGCATGATGCCATCGGCAAGTTTTAATGTTGATGGATTTGGCTTGTATGAGCCAGCCGGAGGTTCAGCACCAGAAATTGCCGGGCAAAATATAGCTAATCCAATTGCACAGATACTGTCAGCCGCTATGATGCTTGCTTATTCATTTGATTTGCAAGTGGAAGCTAATGCTATTGAGCACTCAATTAGACAAGTTATTATTCAGGGGTATAGAACTGCGGATTTAGCAACCAAAGCTAAAAACGAAATAGTTTTAGGAACTAGAGAGTTTACTAACAAAATAATAGAAAATATTTAGTAAATAAATTTAGGGATACAAGCAAAGGAATATGTTTCAAGGGGCAAGCCCTTAGAGCTGTTTGAAAAAGTAAGTGGAAATCATCATGAGTAGAAAAATATATATTTTAGATACAACGCTAAGAGACGGTCAGCAATCACCTGGGGCTGGTATGTCATTTGAAAATAATATACATTATGCACAGCTTGCGCATAATTTAAATATTGATATTCTTGAGGCTGGTTTTCCGTCTGCAAGTAATACGGATTTTACTATTGTAAATAAAATTGCTCAAGATATGGCAGCAGTCAAATCGCCTATGAAAATATCGGGATTGTGCCAGTTACGTGAAGATCAAGTGCATAGAACTATGGAGGCGCTAGCACCGAGTTTGAGCATTGGTCGCGGGCGTATTCATATATATGTGCCGGTTGATCCGGAGTTAATGCCTGCATCTTTAGGTAAATTAGCTGAAAATAAATCGTTAATTGTTGAAACAGTTTATAAGCTGATTAAAATTATGGCGGATGGCGGTTATGAGATTGAATTTAGTCCTGAAGGATATTCGCGACAACGGGACAATTTTGAATTTACTACTGAGGTAATTCGTGCCGCATTGAGTGCTGGAGCTAGTGTAATTAACTGTCCTGACACTATTGGCGGTGCATCACGCTACGAGGGTGAAAATTATTTTGTTAATAAAATCAAACGGCACGCCACGGTTTTTAAAGCTGAATTTCCCGACCGAGATATTATTTGGTCTGCGCACTGCCACAATGATTTTGGAACTGCTTTAGATAATACTTTGACTGCAGTATTTGAAGGAGTGGTACAGCAGATTGAAGGTTGTATTAATGGAGTTGGGGAACGTGCAGGTAATGTTGCTCTGGAGCAGTGCATAATGAATATTCGTCATTTTGGACAATTAGAACATTTACCAGTTAAAGTTCATACTGATGCCAATATAAATTATTTAAAAGAAATTTCTGATTTCATTGCTGCTCATATGTTATCTAGGCAGCCACATTCACCTATAACAGGTATAAATTCCGCGTCGCACACCTCCGGTGGGCATATTAATGCTATTTTAAAGAATCCATTAGCATATCAACCATTTGATCCTAGAGATATTGGCAGTGAAATCAGTTTTGTGTTTGGTCCATTGAGTGGCAGCAACCATGCTCAACAAGTAATTCACAAGCATGGTTATGTGTGTAACGATATTGAGAAAGTTGCGGTTACTCAGGCAATCAAGGATTTTTATGCCGATCGGCGCAAGGGTATTACTGATGAAGAGCTTATTAAAGCATATAAAATATATCGCCATCCGATAAGAATAGATGATTTATCTTATTCTAAAAGTGCAAATACTGCAACAATACTTACAATTAATGGTAAATTTTTTGATCAAGATCGAGTGTCTGTGGAATATCAAGGACGTGGTTCTGCACTCAGTGCTTTAAATGAAGCCGTGACTAGCTATTTTGCTGATGTGGTGGTTGAGGATTATAATTCTCGTTCGCAAGGTAATAGCATTGATTCATTCTGTGAGTCACAAATTGTAATTATGCTGGGTAATAAACAGCAGCGCTTTTATGGAACAGCTGCCGATCAAGATATTGAAATTTCAGCAATTCGGGCATTTATTACTGCAGTTAATAATGCCTATGTGGAAACTAATTTTCGACTTTAGAGCCTGTTCATAATCTTTAATGGAAAATTTTGAACGGGTTCTTAGTATTGCAAAAGCGCTATTATCTGAAATTAAATAATGTTGAAAGAGATTATATTATGCGGTTATTTTTTAAAGCTAGGTCTGTATTGTTATGTATGTCGATATCAATATTAGGGTTTAGCTTGATATGTTTTCAGTCAGGGTGTGCTGCTGTAGTGCCGGGATATGCTGATTTAAACTACCCTTACACTGGTGATGTAGAAAATCAGCTAAAGGATGATAGTGAATTAAACACAAAAATACAAAATATGATTGCCCAGAATTATTTTAAATCTTCGGCTGCGGTTAAAGTGATTATAGACCATTATAATGTTTTAATAGTTGGTGAGGTTGATAGCCAGGATACTAAAAATTCAATTAGTCAGTTAATAAAAAATCAGCCATCAGTTAAGCAATATTGGGATTATACTTCTGTTAGTGCCGCTGCCCCTGTTTTATCTGAGAATACGTCTATTAATAAGAAGGTACAATCAAGGATAGCCAGCGAAGATAATATTACTTTAGATAATTTACAAACGGTCACCATCGGTAGTGTAGTATATATTTTGGGTAATGTGCGCACAGATGAATTAGATAATTTAAATTCTGCAATAACTGGAATTAATTCGATTGATGGAGTATCTAAGGTAATAAATTTAACGCAAATCATTCCCTATCAAACTCCAGATGTATAGATTATTTTAGCTGGTAAATTTTACTAATGAAGAACTTAATTAAGAAGTTGAGTTTGCAAGGAAAAACTTCTGTTAGCGTATTGATTATTTTAGTACTATTGGGATTCTTTGGCGCTTATTTAATTTTTGCCTATGGCGTCTTAAGAAATGAAATTAGAACAATTAATGTTGCATGGACAGAGTTACGAGTTCTCAATAAACATGAAACAGAGTTAGCGCATAATTTAATTGATGTAGTAAAAAGCAGCGCCTTTGAGAGTAATAATACTTTTGAAAGTAGTAATTTTGAACATATAGTTATAGATGATGTAACTGATGCACAATATAGGTGTTCAGTAATTGAATTAACCGATGATTTGATTGATAATCAGCACGATTTTAGCCAGTATCAACAATCTTATGCGATACTTGAAGTTGCGCTTGATGCACTTTTAGTGAGTATCAAGCAGTATTCATCTTTACAAGAATCATCTTTACAAGAATCATCTTTACAAGAATCATCTTTACAAGAATCATCTGTACAAGATTCATCTGTACAAGCCCATTCCTTAGTTACACAGCAACACGTTGCACAGCAACAAATTGCGCAACAACAAAATTTACTCAATCAAATTAAGTTAAATCGGCAGCAGTTATTAGCTGCTAGAGAAAATTATAATAGTTTGGTTTTAGCATATAACAATGGTATTGAGATATTTCCTCAAAATATTTTAGTGCGTATTTTTCGTTTATCGCCTAAAGCATATTTTGTGGCAAATGATGCTTTACTTCAGTTTTAATTTTTGGTAACTGCTCGCCCTGTATCCCTAATAGCGGTGTCATACGCTATAAGTAGCTACTTGCGGCATAAGAAACATGGATAAAGTAACCGCAGAAACTTCGTTTTCGCAATGCTCATGTACTAAGTGTACATTCCGCTTGCTTGATTATAGCTATTCCTTGCTCTTATGGCACATGGCGGCATTTACTGGGTAAGTAATTACAATTTTTGTTTATCAGAGTGCTTATTTTCTGTAATACCAGATGCAATTTGGTTTGTATCAGTTCCAGGTCATGCTTAATATTATAAATTGGCGGCATAATGTATAGTGTATTGCCAATTGGACGCAGGTAAATTTGTTCCTCGATGCCAATATTAAATATATCTTCAAGCATACGTATTGGTAAATTAAGTTCTAGGGCAGCTATTGTCCCAATAACGCGAGTTTGTTTGATAAATGCAAAACTATTTTTTAAGTCATTCATTATCTCAATTAGTTTAATTTCAGCTAATTTAACTTGAGTTAGTATATTCGAATTGTCCAAATAATCCAAGTAACTATTAGCGGCAGCAGCAGCTAATCCGTTGCAGCTATGTGTATGTGAATGCAGAAAGGCTTTTTGGTGTTTGCGAAAAACTTGGCTAATTGAATGGTTGATGACTACTGCGCTCATAGGGATAGCGCCTGCAGTTAAATTTTTGGCAAAACAGACTATATCGGGTTCAAAGTTTAATAATTCCTTACTTACCGAGTAGTAACCTAATCTTCCCAATCCAACCATAATTTCATCGGCAATAATATGTAAATTATGATTTCTTGCCAAGTTAATGATTTTAATTAAAAAATCTCTACTAATTATTTTCATGCCAGCAGCTCCTTGAACTAATGGTTCAATTATCAAAGCAGTAGCGTTTTGTGCGGTGTGAGTAAAAAAATTATTCCAATAATTATAATCAAAATTACAATCCAGCCATAGCGGATCATTTTGTCCATCAACATAAGGTATATCTTCGATAAAATAGTTATCTTGTAATAATCCGCTGTAGTTAGTTTTATAATATTTGATACCGCATACACCCAAAGTAAAGATAGTTTCTCCGTGATAAGCTCCATTAAGTGCAATATATTTGCTTCTGTATGCTTGTTGCTCTAATACCCGTGTTTCATAACTTAGTTTCATGGCTATTTCTACAGCGCTGCTTCCATCACTAGCATAGATTACTTTATCCATTTGGGTAAATATTTGCACCAAACGTTTAGATAGTTTTTCAATATTACTATTCCAGGATTTGGCAGGAATATGATGCTCAAATAATTTAAGTTGTTCCCTAATGCTTTTAGTTATTATTGGATGACAATGTCCAAGAGGTTTACACCACCAGCTTGAAATAGCATCATAAATTTCCCCGTGTTTTGCCGTTACCAGATACGAACCTTGTGCTGCAGTTACTTCTAAATTAAATTGATTGTTGTCTTTATCTGGTTTAGCGGCAGGAAACCAGGTTGAACTTAGCTGTGTATCAATTAATTGCATTTAAATAATTCCTTAAATTTAAGCGTTGGTTTTAAATTATCTTGATAAGCAATTGTTGCTAATAGCGGGACGGCTAATTCGTCTAATTTATGGGTTAGATATTCAAGATTTTCATGATAATAAGGCATTTGTGCTTCAATTTGGTTTGCTGCCCATCCCAGAATAGTTAATTTTTTTTGCTGCAATGTTTGTAGTGTAAGCAGGGTATGGTTTAGGCAGCCCAATTTCATACCTACTACTAAAATAATAGGGTAATTCCAATTAGCTAATAAATCTAAGAAAGTTTCTGTTGGGTTTAATGGAACCATTAAACCGCCAACACCTTCAATAAATACATGATCCGCAACAGTATTATTTGTATGTATGATTGCGTTAAAAATCTTTTGCATTTGCTTATAGACTAATTTTACATTTAAGGTACTTCCGTGCTGTTTGGCGGCAATATGTGGCGCAACAGCCAGAGGATATTGGAATGGATTTATTTGATTAAAATCTAATTTATAATTACTTGCTTTGTATAACTGGTAAACATCTGCATTCAGCAAACCATATTCACATCTACTAACCCCACTGGAAATCGGTTTTAATGTAGTAGTTGTGCGATTTTTGCTAATTAAATACTGCATAATTTTACAACAAGTATAAGTTTTACCAATCCCGGTATCAGTTCCAATAATACAAATAGGCTGCATTGTTTATGTACACCTTTCTTGGGGTTAATGTTAATTTTCTTTAGTTGCAACTATAAATAGATATGTGTAAGTTAGTGGTAATCCTTTGTTTGGTATTGCTAATTTTTGATAAGCATTACTTAGTTTTTGTAATTTAAGTTTGCCACCCAATCCATTATTATGGTATTGTTTAGTTAAGTTTGTTCCAGTATGTTTAAAATGCCACATTAGATCGGATAAACTAAAAAAATATTCGGTGTTATGCCAGTTGTAATGCTCAGTTATACTAAACCCAGCTTGATTAAACGCTGATAAATATTTGTCTTGATCTAAAAAATGTAATGTATGCCGCGCACCATCTACTTCTGCCCATGCTTGTTGTAATTCATGTAGGCTAGGTTTAATTAAGGTGGTTAAAATTAATTTCCCCGTTGTTTTTAACACTCGGTGCATTTCACTAATTACTAAAGATTTTTTATCTGACCATTGCAACATTAAGTTAGAAATTATGAAAGGAAAACTATTATTTGCGAATGGCAAATAATTGGCATCTCCGTTAACGCTGCAATTATTATTGTTGTGGGCAAGTATTTCTAAACTTATATCAAAAGATAAGGTTGAGTGAGTAGTTTTATTTTTGATGGTTTTATTGTGTTTAAGAGTTCCTGGACCGCTGCCCAAGTCAAGAATTATTTCATTATCATTTAAATTTAAACCATTATTAGTGTATTGGTTTAGTGTATCAATTATTTTTAGGGCAGGTGGAATTTGTATCAATGCGTTCTTTAAATATGTGGAGGCTGCTTTGCTAAAATTATTTTTTATGAGCAGGCTGCGCTTATTTATATTGTACATGGTTATCAGCATAGATAAAATTATTAATTTGTTCAATCAGCTCTAAACTATTGGGTTGGGCATGCGATGAGTTACTCATAATATACTGTTTTAAGAAATTATTGGTCTTGTAGACGGAGGGTCTATTATTACTGTGTACTATAGAGTCATTGTCCGAATTGAGAAATAATGTGGGACAATGAATTTGTTTTAATTGTTCACGCATGTCGGTTAAACAAATTATATTTAGCCAATTATTAAGATTGTCTTTGTGACAATGTTGGCTGCATAATTTAAATCTGTCTATAGACTTATACATAGACCTATCAATAGGCAACCTATCAATAGGTATCATATCAATAGGTTTAATTTTTGGAGTGGTTTTTTCTCCAGAAGGAAATATAGCTAAGCGAGTAAAATAACTAATAAATTCTGGCAGAGACAAATTGTTTAGTTTATCTTGTAGTTGTGTAAAATCTTTTTTACTTATTCCCCGCCAATCTTTTTGACTTAAAAAACATGGGGTAGAATTGATTAAAATTAGTTTGTCGATTAAGTGAGGTAAGTTAATTGATAGCAACAGTGCGATTAATCCGCCGGTTGAGTAAGCTGTTATAATAACCGGATGTTGTGAAAATTGAGCTGTTATAATTTGGGCAACATATTTGGTGGCGGTATCCAATGTAAATGGTGAATTAAATAAATTAATATCAATAAATTTAATCGTATTCGGCAGGTGAGATTGGTCTAATGCTTGAGATTGTATGTGTGATATAAGGCTATTGAGTGGCTGATCATTAAATACAAAACCACCTATAACTATCATATTAACTATCGTATTAATTTTATTCATAAAATTGTTTTATTTATCATTTATATATTGTTTGGGATATGAGATTAATTAATCTTTCTACATCTGATTTTGTATGGCGTATATTTAGTGATATGCGTAACCGTGGTTTATCTTTCGGTACAGTAGGATGCAGCATTCTTCCAACTAAAAAATCATTTTCTAATAAATATTGATGAATTTTTATTACGATCTGTTCATCGCTATAGATTAATAATTGAATTGGAGATTGATTTAATGGGTAATTATATAAATTTAATCCAGCATCAGCAGCCAATTTTTGGAAATGTTTAATTTTATTCACTAAACTCACTCTTAATTTAGTTCCTTGGCTCGAGTTAATTATAGCTAAACTTTGTCTGCTTGCTTTGGCTATTACTGGAGGTAGAGCCGTACTAAATATCTGACTTCTAACACTTTGTTGCAGATAATCAATAATGTCAGAAGACCCACAGACAAATCCACCGTGAGTACCAAATGTTTTACCGAATGTACCAATTAATAAGTCAATATGCTGAAATCCTAAACCTAGCTGCTCTAAAGTTCCATGTCCTTTATTACCAAGCGCCCCTATTCCATGAGCATCATCAATTACTAAAAAAATATTGTTAAGATTAAGATGGGCGCGTTTAAGTTCAATGAGTTTATCCCAATAATTACAACTACCATCCATACTGAAAGTTCCCTCACTGAGTATCAGATGGCGAAGATGGTTTTGTTGACTAATTTTATTGCTCATTTGTTCTATACTACTGGCATTGAAAGTAGAAAATTTAGCTTTTGCCAGTATAATTCCATCAATATGTGAAGCATGGCAATTTTTATCTAGCCAAATATGGGTGTTATTGTCAGTAAGTTGACTAAATAAGCTAACATTTAGCTGATAGCCACTGCTGAATAATAGACAGCGCTCAAAACCTAGATATTGTGCCATTTCTTGGGCTAATAATTGATGTTCTTGACTATACCCTCCCAAAGATGGTGCACCGCTGCTGCCTACTCCATAAGATTTACATGCTTTATATAATGTTTTACTGACGGCATGGTTAGTGCTTAATCCTAGATAATCATTGCTCACAAAATTAACTAACTGTTGTGGACTATTTTGTGAATTATTTATAAGTATATGACGGGAATTACCTCCGGTTTTGGCAATTCGTGGTCGGCTAATAATTAATTTTTTATTTTGTTCAATAAAAAACTCCGTCCAATTAAGCATTGCTGGTAATCCCCAGCTTGGCTAAGAGTTGATGGTCTGAATTTTTGTCATTATTATCAGTGGTTAAAAGTTTTTCTCCATAAAAAATTGAGTTAGCGCCACTCATAAAACATATGGATTGTTCTAATTCACTTAAATTAATTCTCCCTGCGGTCAAGCGTATCCTACTTTGCGGAAATAAGATGCGGATTGTAGCAATAACCCGAACTAGCTCTAATTTGTCTAGGTCAGGAACATCATTTAATTTAGTTCCCGGAATTTTTACTAACATATTAACTGTAATTGAACCTGGCACAAATGGCAGTTGCGTCAGTGCATGTATAAAACTAATCCTGTCTTCTAAAGTTTCACCCATACCCAAAATTCCGCCAGTACAAACTTGAATTCCTGCTTCCCCGACATTTTTAATGGTATCAATTCGATCTTCAAACTTTCGAGTAGTAACTATTTTAGGGTAATATTCGGGTGAGGTATCAATGTTATGGTTATAGTAGTCTAGTCCGGCTTGTTTTAGTTCTTGTGCTTGTTGGGGGTTTATATTGCCCAAGGTAACACAGCTTTCTAAATCATGTTGTTTAACTATTTTGATATACTCACATATTTTTTTTAAGGCTGAACTGTTAGGGCTTCTATATGCAGCGCCCATGCATAAGCGCTTAACGCCATTTGCTTTAGCTTCTTTGACGATGGCTTCAATTTCATCTGTTGGTAGTAAGGGGTTAACCTTTATTTCGCTGGAATTTTTTATGCTTTGTGAGCAATATCCACAATCTTCTGGGCATCCACCAGTTTTTACGCTAATGAGTTGACATAATTCCATATCATCAGCAAAATTTTGCTGATGTATATGACGTGATTTGCTTATTAATTGAAAAAATGGTTGTTGGTAAATTTCTGCTATTTGTTGTTGATTGGTTAAATTCATAATAGTACCCTATAGCTGTGGTTTTTATTCGAATATTTTATAAAAAGTATAACATATTCGAATATATATAATTAATGTGCAGGTGTGTTTGCTTTTTTCTTCTGCTTATGGGGGTATTTTAATTTAGATGGGCGGGTATTGTTAAAAATAGTTCACGAGGATATGGTATAATGTCGATTATATTATTTATATTCGAATATACTCTTTGTTTTTTGAGTATATAATTTTTGTTTTTTAACTTTTAGACGCTTAGACGCAACCCGTTTTATATTAGAAATTATAGTTATGGAATGCAGGATGTGAAAAAAGAAACTATGGCCAGTTGCTGCGTGAATAAAATCTGCAACTTAATAATAGAGGGCAAATTATTGCCTGGTGAGAAAATTAAAGGCGATTATATTAAAAATTTATTAGCGGTTGGATTGAGTCCAATTCGTGAAGCGTTATCAAGATTAGTTAATACTGGATTAGTTGAATCTATTGACAATGTTGGTTTTAGAGTGGCTCATATTACTCGAAATGGACTATATGACTATTATAAATCATACGCAAAAATTGAAGTGCTTATTTTTAAAGAAGCGATTGAATGTGGGCGCGAAGATTGGGAATCAAATATTGTAGCTGCATTATATAGATTATCTAAAATCGAAAAGCCTGAGATTAAAGTTAGTTATGAAGTGTGGGCTGTTCAGAATGAAGATTTTCATCAAGCATTAATTAGTGGCTGCCCCTTAAATGGATTAAAAAATATAAGAGATAATTTTATGTTGCTAAAGGAATGGTATAATAACTTAGCTTATGGTCACTTGAAAGGTGATTTAATTAATGTAAACCATTCGGAACATAGTAAAATTGTTAAATTGGCTCTTGACCGCAAAATAGATTCTGCGTGCAGCCTGCTCTATCAACATACTATGCATGGTTTGGAGTCGTTGGTGTTAAGCTTAGAACGGCTTGGGTATATTGTTTAGTAAGATATTTTATTTTACACGTCTTAAATCTCGGTTGATAGCTATAAAATTGTAACACATTATTATAGCCATAAATAAGATCAGAACTCCCTCTAAATAAAAATTATTTATATTAATATGGTGTAATGTTATATACATAGCACATCCGCCAGAAAGGTATGAACACATTGAAAATAATGAAGATGCAGAATTTTGTGCGGTTTTTATCTGAAAAAATGCATTATAAGATATAATGGGAGTTAATGCTACCATGCTAATATTGCTAAGCAATCCTGGAATTATCCAGAAAAAAGCCGGTAATCTATTGGGCATAATTGCAACAAAAGGCAATATGCCTGCTATACTAAATATAGTCATGTATAAAATAATTCTTATTTTGTCATTATTATGATGTTGGGCGATATATCCAGGAATAAGCGGTGCAATAATTCCAGGTAATAATACCGGTAATAGATAGTAAAATGCTATCTTGTCGGCGGTAATATGGTAGGTACGCTCCAGCCAAAAAGGTATAGATACTACATAACTTTGAGTAATTGCATTGCCACAGCTGAGAATGGCTAAATTTCTGCGGAATCGAAGATTTTTTAAGTGTGAAAAAGAATTGGTTAATGTTTGCCAAAAGGTACTATCTTCATATTTTATATTTGGATCACCAATGTTTTTAGAAATTATATAAATAATTATCAACCAGATAATTATTACCAGAAAACTATAGCGCCAGCCCCAATATTTACTAATAATTCCGCCTAAAAATGGAGCAAAAAATGTGGCAAAGTATCCACCGGATAAGCGTAAGGTTATGGATTGCTTAATTGCAGCCGGATCGCGTAAATACATCATCGGGAAATGACGTGAATATATAGAAAATACGTTAGTTATTATGCAGCTTGTTATATAGAATATACAAAATACCCAAAATGTATTAGTTGTTGCAGTTATTGTAAGAGCGACTATGCCGGATGATACCACTGCAGACATTATGGCGGTATTAGACCTATTTTCAATTAATGCTCCCCATATGATGGAGGAACACCCCGATAAAATAAATGATAAAGATACCATGGTGCTGATGTCGCGAGTTGAAACAGCAAAAACGGTATTTAGATTGGGTAGTACGGGTACCATTAATTTTAGCATGCCCCAATAACCAATTTGTAATATCATTGGGAAGAGGGTAATTAAAATTTTTGTGGTGTGATTAGTTGAGCTTTTATTGGTATTCATATTTAATATACTCTTTGTCTTTCAATCCTGGACTGTGTCATATCTTATAAAACGCTCCTCGTGT
>JAUPUP010000114.1 GCA_030917485.1 Pseudomonadota bacterium | reverse complement strand
GAACCAGGCGCTGATAGTTTTTATAAATACTGCCTATTGATATTTCTTCTGTTCTGGTTGAGTAATTTGCCATTTGGCTTAAATTTACCGTTCGAGATTTATGCAAAGCTAATGTAAAATCAATTACTGTTTTACAATTATTCTTATGCACGCCCAACTCTTGGTTTAAAATACTACTTAGCTGATCAATTTTCATCATGGTCTTATCTATCTTTTCTTGGCGGAAAATTCGATAAAATAACCTATTTTTGAAGATAGGGTCAGCTTTTTTTATTTTGTGTCATGTACGAAGATAATTTTATAAAAATAAGTGCGTTGATAACCGCAAATTTTAGCGGCTTGAGTCATCGAAAGTTTATTTTTCATGTAGCGATATTAACATTTTTTGTTAATAAGTTGTTAAAAAGCTAAATTTTTTAAGGTTGAATTTTTTGGGGGGGCTAAATACATGTTTTTAGGTGGTGGAAGAGAACACATTTCTCTATTACTGCCATAATTGTCATTTTGTTCTGTAATTCTTATTGTTATATTTTTGGATGTTTTCTGCCCACAAAAATAATGAGTATAAATCATCCGAAAACACAGATAAATCCCTATCTTTAGTGGATAATGGATTCATTAAGAATTTACAACGTAGTTGTACATAGTTGTTTTTTTCAATCATATCTAAAAGGTTTTTTGTAATTTCAAATGAAAGATACAACGGATACATGTCTATTAAATCTCTAGCTTCAATTTCTAAACGGGAGAATGAAGTTATTATATTTTCTATTTGGGCTATAGGTATAAAGTTTAACGTGTTGTTTACCGTTTGTATCTTATTCTGATTGGGTACATAGTCTGAGAAAAAATTTAATGACTTACAAAATAATTCAATATCTGATTTAGTCAATTTATCTTTTTGATACTTTTTAGGTAAACTAATTTTATTTTCGTATCCATTTACTAAACCATTCTGAATTATACCTCCGACAATATAATACATACTATTTAGGCGGTTGTATATATTCCCTCGATATCCCTGAAACTCTCTGTAGAATTTTAATTCTACAACTATCAAATAAAATATTATACTTGTTATTATCCCGGTACCAAAATTAAATAGCAATGATGAAACAGCTGCGTTACGCACATAAATAAACCCACACCAAATAAAAACACATGCTATTAGACCAATGAGAACCAAAAATAATAGAATTAAATTCCTATTTAACCAGAGCTTCCATTTACTCATTATAGTACCCTTTCATTCATCTAATTTCCTATTATCAGCACAATAGTGAACTGTTTTAGGCGCCGTTTATGGCATAATCCAGCCTGTGATTTATCACATACACGGCTTATACTCGTGTGAAAAGCCCCACGCTAATCTACCATGGGGCTTTTCGTTTGGTAACCTAAAAACCACTAATTAGGATATTTCATTGATTGGTGGATTAATCTAACAATTTCAAGATAGTCTTTTCTAATTCGATACACTACTAAGAACGGGAAGTCTTGCATAACTAGTTCACGAGTTCCAAAAACTTTGCCAGTCCGTCCAATTTTAGGCATATCTCTTACTACTTCGATTTGAGTATCGTAGGAACGTAAGAACCTTGCACCTAAGCCACTTTGTTGGCTTTCATAGTAATCCAACACCTCAGAGAGCGCTTGGAGTGTTCTACGAGTTTCTAATATTGTTAACCGAGCCATTTTTTTCTCAATGCTTGGCGATCTTCTTCAGTCGCAAATATTCCAGCATCTGCCTCAGCTATTCCTTTATTTATTTCTTCAATTTGCCAACGCTCAAGATCCAATTTTTCATTTATCCATCCTATCAACATATCTGATTTACGTCGATGACTGGTTTTTGCTAGGCTGTCTATTTGTGCTTTGGTTTCTTCTGGTAATCTAAGTGATAAAATTACGCTCATGTTAATTTACTCCGTGACAGTTATGTATACGATGTGTACATTGTACGATATTGACAATTAATTGTCAATATCACTTAATTTCCAAAGAAGGTATCACTACCAGAATATTGCAATGGTGTGCCGCTATTGGGGTAATACGGACTAACTTTATTTGCTAAAAATCATTAACAACCATAATTGAGAACTGCTTTTAGCTCCAAAATCACACAAATTTATGGCATAATATAATCCTGCTTGGATTTATCACTCACACAGCTTATACTCGCGTGAAGCACTTAATGGACATCATATACAAGTTGTAATAGCTTCGTTGTTAAATTATATTTTAATTAATTTATGTATTCAAGTAAACAATTTAAAAAGATTTCAAAAATGAGATATACCGCTAGTGAGCCTTAAGTAATATACTTAAGGAGTAAGTTATGAGTAGAACATTTAGACGGGTTAAATTTCCATATGAGTTTTATGGGTTTCATAAAAGAACCAGTGGGTGGGTTTTCAAATCAATCTTTAGTATGCAGAGCGATGTGGTTTTGCATGATGCAATTAGATATTTTTCAGATAATTATAAAAGCAATAATCGTATGCTCAACGCAACAGCTCGGCAAATGATGCGAGCTGAAGCTAGAACTAGAATTGCACAAGAGTTTAGAAAATATAAACAAAGTGAAGATTGGGACAATTATTGTACTATTTTATATGATAAATATTCTGATCCTTGGAATTACGATTGAAGATCATGAACCATTAGTGGCCAGTTATCATTAGTGTGGGTTTTACTGCATGCTGCGACAAGTTAAGTCACCGCATGCAGTAAAATACAACTTACGTAAACATATCCGATCTTGTTGTTTTTGGTTGCTTACGTTCTAGCACCTCTTTAATTGTTTGTGGCTTTAGTGCAAAATGTTCAACATCGGTAATGTCTGAGTAAACATACCCACGTTGACGCTTTAAGTACTCTACATCGGCAAGCGCTTTAGACGCATCAGCTTGATTCTTAAATGGTATCCAAACTTCGCGGCCACGATGATTAGTAAGCCCACCATATATTTTATGTACACACCAAGTACCAAATAAATCTTGTTGGAGATTTAGCCAGTAGAATCTTAATGTTTTTGGATTAGTCATATAAATCATTTTAGGAGCCTAACGTTAATTAAAGAGATAGATAGCGATAAAAACTAGCCCGTGAGATTTTCAAAGTTTTGCAAATATTCTCAATACTCATGCCATGATCTTTATGCATATTTTTAGCCATCATTACTTTAGGATTGGTTGCCTCAACTTTTTTGCGACCACCTTGGCGACCTCTAGCTCTAGCAGCATCAAGCCCTGCCTTGGTACGTTCCTGAATAAGCCTACGCTCGAATTGAGCTAATGAAGAAAATATATTAAAAATTAGTTCACCCGATGCGGTTGTAGTATCAATCGCGCCATCACATATAGATTTAAAACCTATTTGCTTAGTTCTTAAATCTTCAATCAATGAAATCAAATGTACCATAGAACGTCCTAAACGATCTAAGCGCCAAACAAGTAGCGTATCGCCAGGCTGAATTACCGCTAGACATTTTTCTAAACCAGGGCGTTCTGCTTTAGACCCTGATATTTTATCTACAAATATTTTATCTTTACTGCAGCCGGCTTTTTCTAAAGCATCCAATTGTAAATTTAAGTCTTGCTCTTGAGTGCTAACCCTGGCGTATCCAATTAATCTTGGCATTTTTCTCATTATTTCTTTAAAAGTTGGCAAAGTGGTATTTTGATTTATAAGATGGATAGATTATACAATATTTGCGGAAATTTTGCTGGTGATTTACATGTCTCATCAAACGCTCGTTTGATGAGACATATGCTTAATAATTACTACAGCATAAAAAGATAATATCATGATATAATTATCATCAGATGATATTTGATATTGGATAAATATTGTGGACTATGGGTTAGATAATTTATTAAATCTTGATGGGTTAGAATATACATACGAAAGTGGTCATTGGTACAAAATTGAAGCAAGGCAAGTGGAGTTAACTTCTGAAAGACCACATGGTATTCGTTATAGTCTAACTTTACATGACAAATATAATAAAAGAATATTCGGTATGGATAATGCTCATTCAATTAAACCAGGGAAAAAATTTACAGTACGATTGATCACATATGATCATCTACATAAAAACAAAGTTGATAAAGGAACTCCATATGAATTTGAAAGTGCAGAAAAACTACTTCAGGATTTCTTTGATCATATTAATAAAATATTAGGAAACATAAAATGAAAGCAATAAAAGTTGGCATTATGCCAGCAGATAAATTTCAACAACGGATTATTGATATAGCTGCTGGTCGATATAAACCAAGTACTAATGAACCCAAAATTTGGTTCAATTCATTAAAATCATTAGCTGAAGTGTTAAATGAAAATAATACAAGATTGTTAAATATTATTGAAAAAATGAACCCTCTTAGTGTTAAAGAACTATCTGAATTATCAGATAGAAAAGCTAGTAACCTTAGTCGCACATTAAAAACACTCGAACGATACGGCATAGTTGAGTTAAAAAGAGAAAATAAAACCGTTAGACCAATAGTTAAAGCAAACTCATTTCATATTGAATATAATTGCGCATGATAATTTTAAATTAATATGCATAAATAATATTAACATATTCTCTGAAATAGGAACCTGATGAGCATACAAGATAGACATTACTTAGAGCTACAATTTCAATGCAAGATTTATAGATCATATGGATTAGGCTTTCAGCATTTTTTTGAAAAAGTAATGAATAAATTAAATCCAAAATTTATTCCAATTAATTCTAGTGGCGGAGATGATGGCAATGACGGCTATTTTCGTGACGAAGGAAAATACTATCAAATATATTCCCCTAAATCAAATATGAAAAATGAAGATGCAGCAAAGAAATTATATGATGATTTTTATAAATTATATGATAAATGGAATCACACTAACCCAATAAAAGAATATCATTTTGTATTTAATGATAAATACTATGGCAGCAAAAAGGAAATAGAACCTATCATTACAAAGTTGAAAAGTGAAAAGCTGGGTATAAACTTTGAATTAATTCTTATGAATGATTTTGAGCGACTGTTCTTCAAGCTAAGTAAGGAGGCAATTTATTCTCTAGGGTTTCACATTAGTAGCACTACAGCAATTTCTTATATTAATGAGCAGTTTAAATTACTTGAAATAGAGTTAGATAGGGAAAATATTACCTTTCTGGAAAAAAGTATCCCATTAATAGGTAGTTCAATTGAAAAATTAAACGAAGAAAGCTTATTACTAAATTATGATTATCTTAAAGCACGATTTCTTCAAAAAAATGAGCAAATAATTTCAGCAAAAAATGAACTTGAATCAATGATGTTGCGTTATCCTAATGATCCAAAAGCTTACTTATTGTTGACTAGTGTGCACTTAAATGATAAGGAGTTTAGCCAAGCAGATGAATTATTACAAAAAATCGCGATTAACCATAGTAATGATGATTTATATAAGCTTAGAGTTATACAACAAAAGCTTATTATGAAGGAAATGCTAGATGATGGGAGCGAGCCAGAATTTTCTAATATAAAAATTAGAGCCAGCTATTATAACTTAAGTGCTGTTTATCATATGTCTAAGTGTGAACATCGTGAAGCTCAGCAATATATTGAGAGAGCACTTCGAATAAATCCAGATAGTGCTAATTTGTATATCACAAAAGTAATGATTTTGTGGGGTATTATTTATAAAAATCAGGAAAGCAACCCAGAAACGAATCTAACGACAAATATTGAAGATTTCAATAGAGAAATTGAAAAAGTTGAATGTAAGTTCAACGAATTTATGACGTCATCACCAAGATTATTATTGCAGTTAGAATTTTATAAACTAGTTGCTAATTTAGCAATAAATAATATCCCCAAAATTAATGAGAATACAAATAATGCGCTAATTAATTTACAAAAATGTAATTTTGATCAATTGATAGATTCTATAATCACTGAGTTATTGCGAATACTAAATCTAAATAAAGAATTACTTGATTCTATTTGTAATTATGTAATGCACTCTAACGGAACTATATCAGATACTTTAGCTAAAACTCTTTTCTTAAGTTTTGCATTCAGAAATGAGGCACTAATTAGTGTTGAGGAGTTCTTTAATATCAAACAAAATAAATTAATTAATAATTTAATTAATCATATCAAGTCACAGGATTATCAACTTATACTTGATGATATTCGAAATGATCCTGACCTAGCATATTTTATGGCCATAGCCGATGGAATGGTACCAGAATTAAAGTTAAAGATTATAAATGCTGGTATTGTGTCTGAAGATCAAAGACAGTGGCTTTTATTTAAGTATCACTCCTTATTAGAAAATAAACATATGGCATTTGAAGTTATAAAAGACATTGATGTTGATATATTAAATTATTGGCAGTGCTATGAGATTTTACCTATATTTGAAAATCAGAATTGTTGGGAAAAAACTATTCCTATCATCAACAAGTTACTCAAGCTAGAATCAAACAATTTGGCAATAATTGATCTTAAGCTAAAATTACATTATTCATACTTCATGCTAAAAGATAATGTTCACAGTACTCAAACAGGAGTAGAAATTCTTGAGGAGCACCACAAAGAATTAGATAAAAACTTAGAACCATTATTAAACTACACAATTACTTCATATATGAATAGAAATTTGTTTAAAGAGGCACTAGAGATATTTGAGCAGTATCACACAGATACAGCATGTTCACAAAAGTTTAAAACGTTCATGATAGAAGTTTGTATAAAAAACAATCTACCAGAAAAAGCATTACAGTTTATGCTTGATAGCATAATCATGCTAGGGACTCCATTACCTGAAGAATATGCAGAGTTTGGATTAACCGCAATTAATATATTGAATGGGTTAGCTAATCCACCATTTTCATCATTACCTGAAGTTATATCAAATTGTTTTGTTCAACTTGATGATAACCCAAAATGGTTTTATATTGGTGATCAAATTTGTCTAGATGCAACACCAGTAAAACAAAATGATGCTTTAAAAAGATATGATGAGTTTATTAATAAAAAAATTGGAAATACCGTCATTATTAATAAATTTATCAAGAATAGTGACAAAAAAAATAACATTACGAAAATTTATGATTTGAAAAATTATGTTTTATGGCAAATTCATCATTATGCAAATAGTTTGGCTTCTGAGGGAAGGCTTGATAATATTATTCCTTTTGATTTACTACTAAATGAAGATGGAACACCAGACCTTAGTAATCTTATAAAATTTATGGGAAATAGCTTTCCAGAGAATGACGAAATATTAAATTTATACAAACACGCTGAAGTTCCTTTGGCTTTTCTTGCTGCATCAATGCAAGGTCTTTTATATGCAATAACTAAAATTAATCAAGAGAACGCTGGCTTCATCCGTTGTTGTCCGTTATTCACTGGTAATTATAATCAAATTGACGTTGCTAAAAATATTTTTGAAAACAAAATAGAATGTTATTTGGATGTCACATCGGCTTTATTTTTATCTATAACTGGAATCTTAGAGAAAGTTACACCATTTATTTTAAAACTAAAGGTTCCAAGCTCAGTTTTAAATTATTTACATCAATTAGTCGCCAAATCAATTAACTATCCTGGACATGCTGGTTCTTTATCATATAATAAAGGTCAATTAATTTTCTTTAAAAAGGATGATGATTCTCAACAAAATTATATCCAGTTGCTTAATAAAGCAATTGGTTGGCTAGAGCAAAATTGTGAAATAATAAATATATCTGAATCCTCAAAAAACGATGACGTACTTGAAAGTAGATTCCCTTCAGAGTTGGTTGATGCTTGCATCCTAGCACAAAGAGATAGAAAGATTGTCTTAACAGAGGATCCTTTATATTTACATGCTAACAATCTAATAACAAAAAAAACACTTCCAGACTATTGCTCTTCAATTGTTTTGGTTAAATTATTAGCAGATAAAAGAAAAATCACGTTTAATGAATATCTGGAGTATTTTTATTTTCTGACACTACATAGGTTTCATTATCTATCAATATCTATACAAGATTTAGAGAAGGCTGTTTTCGGGGATGGTCAATTTAGAGTATATACTCCTAAAAAGATCAAGAAATTTAATTTCAAACTAACTTTATCTGAAGAATACGGAACTACGTTTGAGCACGCTTTTAATTTAATAGGTACTTTTATATATAGACTGGTATTAGATTTGACACTAGACATTCGATTAGTTCCACAAGTTATGGATGAGTTAATTATTGAGTTTCCTACAAAAGAAAAAGTATCTACACTAGCTATAATGCTTATTGAGACTTGCAGAAATACATTTATGCAAAATTTATATTCAACGGTGTCTTCTTTCTATGTGATTAAATTTTCATTGAGATATCAATATTTATGTAATTATGCGATATCGTTAATTCAAAAAGAACAAAATTGAGACTCTGCTACGAAATTCGCGTTTTAACCTATATATAGGGGTTCCATGCGTAAACCGCAGAAATTTTTAATTTTGCTCTGAAACTACTGTTATCATTAACTTACAGTCAATTCAATACTCATAACTATCTCATCTAAATTAATTATCTCATTCTCCGAAAACACCAATCTCCCCTGAAAATGGATATGTACCACTATACCAAACTGAGTGAGGGAATTTCGGTTGCGCAAGTGGTCCACTTTAACATTGCGCGCGACAGTACGAGGGTAATACCCCCTAAAAATAATGTCATTCTAAAGTAGAGAGATTTACAATAATGGCTAACATAAAAGGGGTATGAATAATGAAGAGTTCAAAATTTAGCGAATCACAAATAGTAACTAT
>JAUPUP010000113.1 GCA_030917485.1 Pseudomonadota bacterium | reverse complement strand
CCTGCCGTAGCTCGGTTAAGAGACAGTTAGTATATCATAGTTGGGCGGGCAAAGCTGCGCTAAATTAACGCCTTATATCCATGCCCTAAAGAACATGGTTTTACGGCGTGCAGGATAAAAACCCACAAGAGTATAATCTTAACTACGATATTGGAATGACTTATAAGGGCGATCAGCGTATTATTTATTCTTACTGCTTGCGATATAGCCCATCTGCTTTTTATGAGGTTTTAGGGCTTATAAACCCGGTACAACAAAATTATATTAAGGAGATGCTAATTACTCCACCGAATGGCACAACCATCAACATACCAACTAAGCTCACTGTAACTGGTGTATTTGTTGATGACGTAACCGCTGAAATTACATTATCCTGTCAAATTTTAAAAAATAATGATAACCTAAAAATAGTGGGTGATGTACTCATCCCCAACAAAAATGGCGATTGCACCTTAACTATTACCTATGGCAATATTACCCAAACGGTTACCTATATAAGTGAGGTTGAGAATGTCGTTTAATCAAAATTACTACTTAACTTGGGAAAATGGCGAGCTAGTAACAGCCGATACTATGTCAGCATTTAGCGACGGTATATCCTCTCAAGTATTAGCACTTACCGATGGAATTTTACCCGTAATTTTAAGCGGTGGTATAGTTAGCATTGATAACAATATAGCAAATATAAGTGAAGGCTACTATAGAGTTGCTAATCAGAAAATAGGCGATCTTGAGATACCTGGTTATTTTTATGCACCTGCAGCAAGTAACCTCACCATCAATAATGGGCAATACATAGTAGCTAGAATTAGTATAAGCACTATTTCAGAGTATACTACGATTGTTAGTGGTAGCGTAGTTATATCAGATGCTCCAACTGCCCAAGATATTATTTTGTATTCATCAAACAATAATGGTTCTGGTATTACTCAAATATTAAGAGATAATGATTTACAGTTGATTCTTCCAATAATTAGTAAAAGCAGTCAACTTATTGTAAATAATGCGGAAGCTACATCGCTACAAATTAACACAAACAACTACCGCGTATTAATTTTAGCAATTGCACAAGATGCTACAATATTACTACCCAGTGCTACAAATGGCATATATTCAATAATAAATAGTTCGAATTCTGCTATTTATCTCATACCAAATAGCGGTTATACCATACTTGGCAAAACCCAATATTTTATTCCACCAGGTAGTAGTGTAGAGCTAAGCCCATTAAGCAATAATAAGTGCTGGATATTTTTATAATCAAAAGGAGCTAAAATGAGTTTTATAAATAATCCAGATATTATAGATGATGGTAAAGGTAGCGTCACCATTAAAGGGCAAAGAAGCGCTAATGACCAGGTACAGTTTGGCAGTCATTTATCGTCCATATATCTAATGATGCAGTTAGGTAGCGCCAGCAGTGATAACACTATGCAGTTTTATACTCATGGGAGCAATGAAGAAGGAACTGATGGCGTAATTAGATGTAATAATGTAGCAGCAGGTATTACCATCCCAGTTCAAGTTACTAAGCGAGCTCGACTTGAAAATGTCTCTGGCGATAATCAAATTGCCACTCTAGAAGACATTGCTCAAAACAACCCCGATATTTATGATGATGGTAGTGGCAATGTGACCATACAAAAGCCTGACGGTAGTGCTGCTAATTTGAATGTTAGTGGTTCAGTTACAATTAATACTCAAATAGACAATTTACCACTACAGATATCTGGTTTGGGAGGACAATTTTGGTTTTATTCTAGTGGGGGAGAAAATAACGGTGCAGTAATACGCGGACAAGAAAATCAATACGGTATCGTTTTTACCGGAACTGATCGGGTTAGAATAGAAGGCGTCAGCGGAGATAACCGTGCAGCAACTATGCAAGATATAGCAAATGTTACATTTTTACAAAATCAAGGTCTCATGAATGGAAATATTGCAACTGGTTTTCACGGATAAAATATTATGGCAGGTTCAATAGGTAAAATTTCTGCTTATTCAGTTAGCTTTCAACGCTTTGGGCAAACTTGTTACGCTTTATCTAAAGCTATGTGGGGAGATGTTATAGTTGATAGTGGATATTCACTACCCCAATATGATGCGTGGATAAATGGTTTTGTAAATTATAATGCGGGCATTGGCTGTACTTATGGGTTTATGATACCATCGGACATAACTTTTTATAAAAATAGCGGTAATTTTGAGATTAGCCTAACTAGCGGTAATCAACTATGTCGCATTTGCGGTGGTGGAACTGGGCTATTTAGCTACAACAACACCTGGAATCAAAATACTTTAACTTCAACGGAAGGATCTTTATCCCAAGAAAAATATTATCTTGATATTTACGCTACCATGCAAAAAGAGTACCCAAATTTTAGATTTTTAATTCATGATGATGATAAATTGCAAAAATATTTGTTGGTATTAGAGGACAGCAAAGGCGAATTGAATGTTAGAAAGCTAAACTTAACCAATAAGACTAATGAAGCCTACTTGAGCTATACTAATTTTAATTTATTAGCATTGATTGATTATGCCCAAATTAACTATCCGCTATTATCTAACCAGATAAATGATCTGCAAGAAATTGTGAGGAATAATAAAAATATTAGCGTAATTGATGCAAATAAAATAATCTATGATAATGATATTTTTGTGCAAAATTATCTAAAAAAGTAACTAATATGTATCAGTAGAATTTGTTTATCCTGAACGCCGTAAAACCATGTTCTTTAGGGCATGCATATAAGGCCTTAATTTAGCGCAGCTTTGCCCTCCCAACTATGATATACTAATTGTCTATTAACCGAGCTACGGCAGGACTTGCCGGAAGTAGGGCTTGTGGAGACAATATGAGACCTGCGAGGTAGTTAGTTGGAGTTCAAGCTCTGTAAAACCTCGTAAGATGAACTAGCTACACCTGCGCAACAACCTCGTGGGCAGTGTCTATGAAACAAGAACCCACCGAACCAGATGCAGAGATTTGCTGTATTATGGCGTAGGAATCATCGCCCATTTATGGCGGTGAGGAGGTCAGTAAACCCTAGATATTTTTGTAACGGTATGCTTTAGTTATGGTTTTTGCTTTCGGGGGGCACATGTTTACGCACGTCCCAAATACGTCCCATTGTCGGTAAAATTGATGATTATACTTGTAAAATTAGGGTTAGAATCGTGTAACGGCGGAGTCTCTTCTTCCGCACTTGAAATAGTTTCATAGCATTGGTAATAACAAAGTACAGTGCGTCAAGATGTGACATAATACTTGATAATTTTTGTGACCAAAATGTGACCGATATATGGCAAAAAATGGCTATTTTAGGCAACAAGGTGCATGTAGGTTTATCAGAGTATTATATAATATTTACTTAAATATAACAGCATCTTAAACATAAGATCCTGGTGCTTATGAAACTTGAGTTTGACAGTTCAAGTCCCACTTTCGGCACCATTTAACACACTGAAACCATTAAATATTTTGTAAAATACAAAAATTCTCTGGGCAAAATCTGGGCAAAGTTAAGACAGAACCACCAGGAATTGCATCGCCTTTTGACGAAATTTTTATATATACTCAACTAACTTGAAAGCTGGACTGAATTGCTACAGATCTCAAATAATATGTAATTATTTAGCCAGCACATGACCATTATTTTCAATAATTGTACCCTGATGATAAAATATTTGCCAGTTGTTATCAACTAATTGCCAAATAGTAGCACGATGTGTGATTCGTTTTTCTACACCCTGTATTAAAGTATAAGTTAGCAAGTAGCTGTTAAGCGCAATTTCGCGACATTCAAAGTTTTTTGCTTCCCAAATATCATTTTTAGAATAATTATTGTTTTTATAGCGTGCAATACATGTTTCAATAACATCTTCTCTATCGTAACGCTTGCCAGAAGCTCCTACCTCCCAAAAATTCACATCCGTCATATTCTCATAGTAAGCTCTGCTTGTTCCAAATTCAGGATGATGAAAAATTGGTTCTCGACTTTTTAATTCTTCTAATACTTTTATTAAATTGCTGTTTGTCATACTCTATTGCTTCTAATGATTGATTTATAAAATCTGAATTTGGTTGTGGTGAATAACCTCAAATTTGTCATTAATTCTTCATTTGATGAGACAGGTCGTAAATGTATTTTTGGAAGGTTTGTTATACACTCACAATTGAGGAAATATAAGGGGCTTTGGGAGAAAATCGGAAATTTCTGGGGTTCTCGGTTAGCAATGGCATTCGGTTAGTGTTAGCCACAGAAAATATTTAATTCACCACCCAAACTAGGATGCTTTACTTAATACTTAGATGATAGGATTACTCTGATATTAAATATTGTGGTGACAATGAT
>JAUPUP010000112.1 GCA_030917485.1 Pseudomonadota bacterium | reverse complement strand
TCTAGCTGTCTGCTTTTATTGCAATAGTCTTGACAGCAACCCCAACAACCCGATGAGAATTATACCATTTTTACATAATTATTACACAACTAAAATTATAGATATAAAAATAACAACAAAATCTACACCATAAAAATCTAGTTAATTTAACTGGTTTGTTAACGTAGAGTCAAGTGTTTAGCTTATTACTGGATTAACAGCAGAGTAGTTGCAAATATTATAAGTTTAAACAGAGTAAGTCTCTAATTGTAGTATATTGGGCTGATGAAGAATGGTCGCAAGGTTTAAATCCTACATTTGGTAGTTTTAGCTCTTCCCACTTATCAAAAAAATTATAATGCATATTAGTAAGCAGTTTTTTAGAAGCCATAAAAACTGGTTGATTCATTAATGCCTGATATTTATGAAACACATAAATTGAATTTAACCCGGCATCATGTAGATTAAATAATGCAACCGAAAAAAATGAGGCAATGTTAATTGTATTATATATATAGATAATATTTTCAATAGGATTATTTATATCAATAACTTCTAATCCAGGTAGATTTTGAATAAACGGCAGAATTTTATTTTTTTGCATACCATCTTCACGGGGATGAAATTTAAACTTTACTATATCATAGACGATGAGTAAGTTTTTAAGTACATCATTTAGAATATCTATATACTCCTCAAATGAGACATAATAATCATAAATCCTTTCATTTAAGAAAATAACTGAATTTGAAGCGGTTAGATTCGAATTATAAATTACATTAACTAATTTTTTATCATCTTCACTGTTTGTGTTTTTAATATTTCCGACAGCAATATTTTCACTATGCATATTTTTGTTAGAGCTGTTTTTAATATTTTTATAAATTAGAATCTTACGAATATTCCGCACTAGTTGAATATCTCGGTATAATAATACAGCATCAATATAATTATCTTTGATTTGAGGAAATGCGATACCATTTAAATACAGAAAATTTGTATTTACATAACCTAACATATTCCGCAACCACCATAATTTAAATCGTTCTTTTACCGGCACAGGTTTATCAGATAGCATTGAATAAGTTAAATATGTGGCAATTCCCTCATCTATAATATAAACCTTAGCTCCAGCATTTTTAAAACAAGCGATAAGGTAATGATTTAATAATTCATATTCAGTGTATACAAACAATACATCATTGCTACCAATATGTAAGCTGTTTTTAATATTTTTATATAATTTACTCAGTCTAAAGATATTAACATAGTTTAATTTTGATTCAATCAGTCGTTGAAAAGTAAACACTTCAACAAACAATGCCGCAATATCATTAGTTATCTCATCCAATGTGTGAGGTACTTGAAGTAAGCTAACCTTAAAGTTAGCTAAGTTATTAAGATGTAATTTAACATCATATAAATGGTAGTTATTGTTAATTAAAAAGTATATCACCGTCTGTATTACCTCTTGAGTACCTTTAAAAATGCAAATGCTAATTATTTCTAATTATTTGTTTTATAAATTTTTACTATACCGTAAAGCTACTTACCTTCAATCCATTCTAATTGTTTGTTACTTAAACCATTATCAATTAAATAATAAGAAATATTTAAAGCAAAAAGTAAATTTAGCGGAAAAGTTTCAAAAATAATAGTGGTAATCGAAAAAAGTAGATATATGCCAAAAATTTGTATAGTTTGGACTGATTTTTTCATTAATTTAATAAACATCAATGTATATAAAATCATAGCTATAAATCCTATATTATGAAGCATGGCAGTAAAGTTTGAATCAGCAATAAACTTAGATTCAGCCTTAATATCATTCATTAAAACTGCGGCATTGGTTGCAGAACCAAACGTGGTGGATATTAAAAAATGATTCAAAGATGCAACTTCACTAAAAATTCCCAAGCGTACTAGAAAAGAATCAAAAATCTTTTCCCTGCCAGTTAAAATTGGCAAAAAGATAAAAGTGATTATCATTAGTATAACTAGTAACAAAATAAACATTTGTTTATTACGCATTTTAGCTACAAAGGAACTACCGTAAAAAAATGCTAAGGCAAAAACTCCTGTGGCGCTTCCAGTTAAAAAAATACTCAAGGGACATAGATACTTCAATAAAGCATTACGAAAAATCCCATGCGGAAAAAAATGATAAGCATACCATAAAGTTACCAGGGTAAAAAATGCCATAGAAGAAGGAATAAGATAAATACCAGGATTTCTCAAATTTAAACCCAGCGCGTTAATCCCCCAAAAATGCGGTAAATATACAGCCTCAATAAGTTGTAGAAATAATGCTAAACAAAAAATAATAACCATACAAACAGAAATTTTAGTTTGTAATTGTCTATCAATAACATCATATAGAAAGTTTATCAGTAAAAACGGAAAAAACCAGCGCATGCCCATAATTAACAAAAGAAAACTTTGAAACAGTGATGAAAACAGCAGCGAAAATAATGATAATATAGTAATACCAATAACTATAATATCTGGGTACAAAATTATCACCCAATTTTTAACTGAGCGACTAAGACACAATATAAAAATTAATAAAAAAAATATATCTTTAATTGCTTTTACCTGTATCGGAGTCACGCTGTCCCTTTGCGAGACTACACCGTATGTTAATAGTGTCCACAGCTCGGCAATGTTAAAAATAACTGTAAATAAAATACTAATTAAAATCAAGTAGTGAATTATCTTACGCGTATTCATTTGATAAACTTAATAATTAACATAGTTAATTGCTTAGGTAAAAATAATTTTATTTTGTGTTTGAGTTTTGCCAATAATATAACGTACCAATAGTAAATATTAATGTGCCATTTATTGATGCGCCCTGTAGAGTGGTTCAATTTTTGGGCAATTTTCTGCCAACTCTTTAGAATCATCACTCTATTAGTGTCAGATACTCCATGTGCCCGATAGGATGACACAATAAGCCCCGAATCATAAAATTTGCACCTCTCAAGATAACAGTCAACAATAAAATTAAAAATTGAGCTGTGCGTGTCGTCTAGTTTATATCTATGTTTCTTCATTAGTGGTGCGTCAATTAATAAGCTTTGATGACAAAAAGGCATACCATACTTTAATTTTTTTAAGCTTTTAGTATTTTTTATATAATGTAGTCCACTAGCATAGCATATTTCAACTTTACCATAAATTAATTGATAGCCAGAGAATAAAAATTTATGCAACTCAGACAGGATAGTTTCTGAATAAAATTTGTCTCCAGAATTCATAAAAATAATCCATTCACCATTAGCTATCTTAATTCCTTTGTTCATAGCATCATAAATACCCTGATCTTTTTCACTGATGTAACGCTTAATAAAATTAATATATTTATTAATGATTGCATTAGTGTTATCAGTGCTTTTACCATCAATAATTATATACTCTATGTTTTTATATGTTTGATTGATAATACTTTTTATGGTATCTTCAATATGGCTTTCATCATTATACACAACTGTAATAACGGATATAAGCGGATTATATTTATAAGTAGGAAACAATTTGCGTCATCCATTGAAAAACTGTAGGAAATTTTTTATATTGAGATAAACTTGATTGAGATAGCTTATCATATAAATTATTATCTGTGATTAAATTATTTAGCAAGTTAAATGCATTATCTAACTTGTCTGCAGCATAATATAGCGCAGCATCTTCACAGATTATGCGTGCATATTCTAAATCTGGAGCTATAATTGGCAGACCAAAGCACATTGCTTCAATAAAAGCATTGCCAAAACTTTCTGTTTTAGATGAAAAAAACAATAAATAGCTCATTTTATAATATCTAGTTAGCTCAACCTGGGATATTTCATTTATATTAACTACTAAATCTTCAATTTTCGCCTCAGTAATAGTTTTAAGTAAATCTTTTACTGCATGAATATCTGGATTGAGAGTAACATAAAAACATGCATTTATCTCACGCAATTGCTCTTTAAATTTTTTAGCTAATTCAATTATAAAAATATGGTTTTTATGTGGATAGTATCGGCTTGGATAAAATAAAATTTTTTTCTGCGCTGTTGGATCATCCTGAATGGTATTATTGATGTTATCATTATTTATCATATTATCCGAGCTAATAGGTAATTCCATAGATATTGCGGCTTGATGTGTATTAGCTTTATTAAATAAATTATTATTATTTTTTAGAGCAAACACCCTGGAAATTGGATTAGGAAGTATGTCACATTTAAGGTCTGGATACTCCACTAATAAAGCATTTTTAATATAAGCGCTTTGCACAAGAACTAAATCAGCATATTTAGTAGTTCTATTAAATAATAACCTGCGAATGGTTTCTCTAAGTTTGGCTAAGCCTTTAGCATTACGGTATGAATTATGATCGATAATAAAAGCATTTTGTAATAATACTATGATTTGGGGGCGTATATCATTATTTTTATGGCGCATCTCATCATCATAAGCAAGAGTTTTATTCTGTTGCCTGTGATTTTTTCTACACCGAACAGCAAATGGCAAATAGTTGCCAAAGACAAATAAGGATTTTGGTTTGTAACGTAAACATAACCACGGAAGATAAATAAAGTAGTGATAAGCCCTAAAAATTGCCTTTAATGTACTGATTTCATAATACCAAATAAATTTTACATTGTCCTTACTAGTACTATTTCCTGCATTAATCTTAAGAACGAATTTTTTATATTCTGGAGTTACGGGAAGAATTATAATAAATTTGAAGTTTTTATTATCATTCTGTGCAAATATTTCATCAAGGCCAGAGATAAAATTTTCTAGCACATTAATCGTACCAGCGCTTAGTGCATTAATTGCATTTATTATAATATTTTTCAACTACATAACCGCCTATAAATAATATCTAGTAGTGATGCCGGCAGTATTTGTTTTATCATGCCCTTCATACGCTCCCTTAAAATAATTACTTTATAATATAATTTAGTAGATATTCCTGGTGCAATTTTTTGCGCAATTTCACACCAGTCGGACAATACGGCAGCTCTGCAATTGTCTGATATTCCATGTGCACTAATTGAAGCTATTACAAGCGGAATAGCATAAAAATCACAACCTTTCACATAGCAATCAACGATAAAATTATAATCGGCAGCAATATATTTAGTCGCTTCATACTTATGCTGCTTCATTAAATCAGACCTGACCAATAAACTTTGATGACAAAAAGGCATACCATATTTTAGTTGCAATCGCGACAAATTTCTATAGTTTTTAATATATTTAAGCCCATTATTACGACGTACTTCAACCTTGCCATAAATTAATTGTCTATCTGGAGATATAAAATTACTTAATAATTCAAGTGTATCCGATGCAAAAAACCGATCACCAGAGTTCAT
>JAUPUP010000111.1 GCA_030917485.1 Pseudomonadota bacterium | reverse complement strand
TAATCTACGCGGAATGAAAGAGTCTATACGCGTACTCATTCCATTATTTCTAGGATTTTTATTTACCCACCTAGCTATTATTCTGACAGGGCTATTTTATCATGAAGCCAGCATATTTAGAGTTTTACCCCAAGCAGTGACTGAAGCCAAAAGTATGTCGCACTCTATCGGACTGCTCGCCACTATGGCAATACTCTTGCGAGCTTATTCGTTAGGGGGCGGTACTTATACCGGACTAGAGGCAGTATCCAATAACGTTAACATGCTGGCTGAACCAAGAGTAAGAACTGGTAAATTCACGATGCTGTATATGGCAATTTCACTATCTTTTACTGCCGGCGGAATTATTTTATTATATCTAATTTGGCATGCCGCACCTGTCAACGGGAAGACGTTAAATGCAGTAGTATTTGAAAAAATCATCCAAGAAACTGGGTTAAGCAATGTATGGTTGCCAATCATTTTATTTTTTGAAGCCGCACTACTTTTTGTGGGGGCAAATACTGGTTTTCTTGGCTGCCCTGCAGTGATGGCTAATATGGCTGTAGATAAATGGCTGCCACGACAGTTTAGAGAATTATCCAGTCGCCTGGTTACTCAAAATGGTATTTTAATTTCAGGAATTGCCGCTATTGTAATTTTACTATGGGCGCGCGGGCAAGTATCAACTCTGGTGGTGTTATATAGTATTAATGTGTTTTTGACTTTTTCTTTATCCCTGCTGGGATTAACCATTTACTGGATAAAAAGTCGCAAAACAAAACCATACTGGTGGCGTAAATTAATTATGTCATCTATTGGCTTAATTGTATGTACCAGCATTTTAGTTATTACTACCCTAGAAAAATTTACCGAAGGTGGCTGGCTTACCGTTTTAATTACCACCTGTGTGATAACTTTTTGCTTTCTAGTCCGAAGACATTATCGTGATGTCGGCAAGAAGCTAAATGATGCTGATACCCTTTTTGCTACTCATATAAACAACCCCAATATAAAGCACGTACAATTTTTACCAATAGAGGACAAATCCAAAAAAACAGCGGTATTTTTTGTAACTAAGCACTATGGAGCTGGATTACATGCATTACTTTGGGTAAAGCGTCTATTTCCAAATGTCTTTACTAATTTTATCTTTTTAACTTCTGGCGAAATTGACTCCGAATCATTAGCTAATGAGAATATTTTTAAAAATCAATATCGCAAAGACCTGCATAGCATTATAGAGCGCTACCGCTTTTTTTGTACTGAAAACAAATTACCTTCAGATGGGTTATTTAGTTATGGAATAGATGAAACAGCCGAATTAATTAAATTGGCAGAATATGTGGAGCAGGATTATCCTGATTCAGTATTTTTTGCTAGTAAATTAGTCTTTGTAGATGAAAACTGGTGGAGTAGATTACTGCATAACAACACGGTAAATTTGCTCCAACGAGAACTGCATCTACAAGGTAAACAAATGGTTATTTTACCAATGAAGATTTAACACAGCGCTAAAAGAAGTCACCCACTGTTTGCAAGCGTGGACTATTCCACCTCGTTGGCGAGTCAACTTCGTTGGCGCGTCAACTTTATATACATTGAAATATTGAAAAACCAAGAGCAGAAAGATCCAGAGTATTTTTATGAGAGCATCACAATATTATATATCAACCACTAAAGAATCGCCTAGCGAAGCTGAATTAATTAGTCATCAATTAATGCTGCGGGCTGGACTAATTAAACGATTAACCAGCGGAATTTATACTTGGCTGCCGCTTGGACTCAAAATCATCAGAAAAGTCGAAACTATCGTCCGTGAAGAAATGAATAAAATTGGCGGATTAGAAATATTAATGCCCGCAGTTCAACCAGCAGAAATATGGCAAGAGTCAGGGCGATGGGAATTTTACGGTAAAGAATTACTCCGAATTAAAGATAGGCATGACCGTGATTTTTGCTTTGGGCCTACTCATGAAGAAGTAGTAGTAGACCTAATAAAAAAAGATATCAAGAGTTATAAGCAATTACCACTTACTGTATATCAAATTCAGACCAAATTTAGAGATGAAGTAAGACCGCGTTTTGGCGTTATGCGGGCACGTGAATTCATCATGAAAGATGCCTATTCCTTCCATCCTGATTTTGACTCTCTTGTAGATACCTATAATAATATGTATAGCGCATATACTAATATTTTTACCCGACTAGGATTAAAATTTAGAGCAGTCAATGCGGACACCGGATCAATTGGCGGAACCGGGTCACATGAGTTTCAGGTATTAGCTGACAGTGGTGAGGATGTTATAGCTTATAGTGATGAATCGCCTTATGCAGCGAATCTGGAATTAGCCGAGGCTTTTATGCATAAATCATCTCGTGATACAGCGCAACATGCAATGCAGCAAGTTGCTACCCCGACTCAAAAAACTTGTGCAGAAGTGGCTAAGCTACTGAATATCCCTTTAAGTAATACAGTAAAATCATTGGTTTTTGAGGGTATTGATGGTCATCCGGTTTTAGTATTAATTAGGGGAGATCATGAATTAAATGAAATTAAAATTAGCAAAATCAAACAAGTTAAGCAGCCTTTAACTTTTGTTAACCTAGATATAATTCAACAATATTTTAATTGCCAGCCTGGATTTATTGGACCTGTCGGCTTCAATGGAACAATCATTGTTGACCGTGAAGTTAATGTTATGAGTGATTTTGTATGCGGAGCCAATCTGAATGGTTATCATTTAAACTTCGTCAATTTTGAGCGGGATTGCAATGAACCAACTCTGGTTGCAGATATTAGAAATATAGTTAGCGGAGATACTACTCCAGATGGAGCGGGTAAATTCAAACTATGTCGTGGCATAGAGGTTGGGCATGTATTTCAACTAAGAACCAAGTATTCCAAAGCAATGAATGCAGTATATTTAAATCAACATGGTAAAACTGAACTTATGGAAATGGGATGCTACGGAATAGGCATTTCAAGAATAGTTGCTGCCGCCATTGAACAAAACCATGATAAAAACGGGATTATATTCCCCTTTAATATAGCGCCGTTTGAGTTGATAATAACTCCAGCCAACTACCATAAAAGCGACATTACCCGCACCAATGCCGACACCCTCTATTCAAGCTTCAGACAGGCAGGTGTTGATGTACTGCTAGATGATAGAAATGAACGCATGGGATCATTGCTGGCTGACAGCGAATTATTGGGGATACCCTACCGAATTACTCTAGGCGAAAAAACCTTAAATGAGGGGAAAATTGAACTATACAACAGAAAAACTGGTGAAATTAAATTGGTTGAGTTAGATGGGGCTGTACCCCATATACTAGCTTTAGTTAAAAATCACAAAAAAACATGATTTCATTAAAAAAATTTAGCAATGAAACGAATATCAATTTTTACAAAAATTAAATTAAAATCATTATCTAAATTATTAACAAAAACAACGTTATTATTTATTACTGGTATTGTTGTTTGCCCCAGCACTGCATACAGTACTGCCCGAAAAGCAGAAACCTTATCATTAGATGTACAAGCAGGGTTACATTCCAGCGTCATCAATCCGGTACAGCCACATCTAGTCTTTGATAATAAAGAAGAAGCTGCCGTATGGCTGCATGATATGTCTATCCGGTTAAAGAAATGGATACCCGATCAATTTTTGCGTGAACGTTATTTAACGTCAATTCAATATGAAGCTAGCAGGGCAGGTCTTGACCCGCAGTTAGTTTTAGCCGTTATTACAATTGAGAGCAAATTTAGTAAATACGCAATGTCCGGTGTTGGTGCACGCGGTTTAATGCAGGTAATGCCATTCTGGAAAGCTCAAATAGGTACACCAAATCAAAATCTCTTTGATATTCAAACTAATATACGCTATGGCTGCACCATACTTAGGTATTATTTACAACGTGAGCACGGTAACCTAGATCGTGCATTGGCTGCTTATAACGGTAGCCTAGGACAAAATTGGTATCCAAAGCTAGTCATGAATGCTTACAAAAACTACTGGATGCTCTACCCTATAGTAACGCTTAAAAATAATGAGCTTACATATATAAACCCAATTAAAAACTGACCACCACATCATATTGTTCCGGCTTAAACAAGCCTTTAATAAACAAAATAAATAAAATTTTTAACCCGGAATAAACTACCTTTACCATTCTTTTTAAGTTTTGGTAGATTCTACATAAATATTACTCAATTCAATATCAATGTGGCGGCAGGTTTAGTCCGCTTTTTAGATTGAATATTGCCCGGCTATCGTTGTTAAATCCAAAATTAACCGCTTGTATAAATAACTCTGGCTGATTAGGAATAAAGGCACTAGTAAGCGCTTTTTTAATACTTACTAAATTCCATAAGTATACTCTTTGCAATACAGGTATAATTTCTTGCGGCTGGTTAGGATACACCTCTGCTAATACCAACCCAAATTGTTCTGGATTATATTGATATAACTCTGTCAATATCTGTATAACTTTTTCGATGTTATCAATGTATTGGCTCTTTAAAATTTTTACAATTTGCTTAGGATTACCAGAGTATATGGTATCTAAAGCTATGGCAAATTCTGTTGAATCGTCATCTCTATTCTTGTATACAGATACAAGAACTTGTAGAATTTTTTCTGAATTATCCGAATATATATTTTTTAGAGCTAATGCAAATTTTTCCGGATCATCCACATACATATTTACCAAAGTAGCATTAATTTTTTCCAAATCACCATGATACAGCATATTTAGAACTTGTGAGAATTTTTCTGAATCGTGATTGAATATAATTTTTGCAATATCTATCATCACTTGAGAATTACTTTCATAATTTGCTTGTAGAATTGTTACTATATCTTCTGCTGAACCAGGGGATAATAACTGCAGTACAGACTGGCTTAATAGTATTTGATTGTCTTTGTATATTTCAGTTGTAATTTTGAGATTTTTTGCTAATTGATTAGGATAGATTATTTGTAGAGCCACCACAAGCATGTTCGGATTGTTAAAATATGCAGTTGTTATAATTTCCATAACTTTTTCCGGTTGATTCGGATAGATTATTTGTAGAACTGGCACAAGCATATTCGGATTGTCAGAATATTTTGTAATTATAGCTGGTACAAATTGTTCTGGATTAGGATAAATCTTTTTTAAAGCTAATACGATCTGATCTGGATAATTAAAATATATTTCACTTATAATATTTATTAAAGATCGGTTTATTGGTTGTGATGGTATACCATCTGGATATGCCGATTGTAACGCCAATGCAAAACTTTCTGGTTGATCAAGATATAATTCTTTCAACAATTGGATCACTACATTAGGAGTTTCTAGATATTTATCTTTAAGTTTCCGGCTAAACTTCTCTACATCTCCTGCGTATTGCTGTGCCATAAGCTTTAATGATTTTATTGAATTAGAGTTTGTAGATTTAAGTAATCTGCCTTCCTTATTAGCATACACAATTTGAATTTCACTTAACAAAGCCTGGATAAATAACTTATTATCAGGATTGTTGCAAAAAGTTTTGCCAGATAGGTTTTCATAACTTTTTTCAACCATTTCCTTTAATATTTCTAATTGTTTTAATTTTTCTCCTGCCTGCTTGGCATTATTATAATTTTTAATAAGTTTGATAAATTTTGCTTCAGTGGGAATAGTTATAAAATCATTAGTATTACTCATTATTCTACTATTGATTTCTTCATTAGTTAATGGAATAAAATTAGACCATTCTTCAAGGGCATGACATTTTTCATTTATATTACAAATATTTCTACTAATATCGTATAGGTATGCAAGAGAATTGACCGGATCATTTACCGAAACTAATTCAGCAGGTCTTAACGTTAGTTTAGTAAATATGGTTACTAAGCCAAATTTGAGAAGTAAGTTAGCTGCACCAACACAATTATGTTCCTCAGACAAAAATTGATAATATGGTTCTCTACCATTATGGATTGAACTACCGCTTTGAATAAAAGAACTTCTACCTTC
>JAUPUP010000110.1 GCA_030917485.1 Pseudomonadota bacterium | reverse complement strand
TTACCCTTAGCTCGTGAACCATATATAATCACTTGTTCTATCTCGTGATGCTTAACAAAAACGCTATTCACTTGTTCAATAACACTCTCAGTTAGACCAAATCGCATCTAATTATTTTCTTCTTTAAACGTTGAACCCATCTAATATCAGCGTTCATATCTATATCCTACAACACATCGGCAAAATGTGGGCGTAGTTTATTAAAAGTGCGATTACCTAAGTAATAAACCACCAACACAAAAACCCAAAAATAGATCATTTGATTATAATAATGCCAAAACGGAATTTGTGCAACCACCGTATCACGAAACCCATCAACGATATACGCAAAAGGATTTAATTTAATAATATATTGATATTTAGGATGACTCAGGAGCATATCTTTATTCCACATTACAGGAGTTGCCCAAAACATGACTTGAAAAATCACTGCCACAATTTGCCCAATATCAGGCCAAAACGGCATAATTGCCGAAAACAGCAAGCCTAAGCTTAGACTAATCGCGATAATACAAAACATATAATAGACTAATTGCAACCACCAAATCGTGGGGTAATAGCCATAAGCGAAGCAAATTATTAATAGCAAAATCCAAAATGCTAAGTTGACAATCACCGCCGAACCAATTTTTACTATCGGTAGCAATTTGACTTCAAAAACAATCTTTTTCACCATAAAGGCTTGTGACGTTACTGCACTGCTCGAACTCATAATCGCATCATTGAGCAAAAACCATGGCACCATACCAGCTAACAACCACAGCAAAAACGGCACATTTGAAACTGCACCGGCACGAAAACCTTTAGTAAAAACAAACCAATATACCGCAACCATCACTAATGGCTGAATAAAAGCCCAAACTATTCCGAGATGATTACCGAGATAACGATTTTTGAAATCTGACTTAATCAGATTGAGTAACATTTTACGATTTTTTATCGCTAAAATAGCTAATTTCATTTTACACCCGTCAATTCATAATCCCCTACAGAATTTTGTAACACCATTATTATAAAACAAGGTTAAACCTCTCACTACAGAAGCCTTTGATCTTATGATATATTTTCATTAAATCAACACTCCGCTTAAATATATCATTAATACCAACAACTACGTCATCCACATTAAATTTGTTTAGCTGTTTGAATTTTTTGCACATGCTTATCACATTCAAATATCTTTTCTTTAAAGGTATTACTCACATTGCTCATAATAAAATACCTGTCAAAACAGCTTCTTGCTCAATAATTGAATTAACATCCTTAGAGATAATTACATCAATTTTTTGATCACCAATTTTTGATTTTAAATTGACCAAAAACTTTATTTTTTTTTCATGCCAATTCGTAGCATCATTTAACTTAAGATATAAATCGATATCGCCGCCCTTTTCTGTATCATCCGTGCGACTACCAAACAGATAAATTTGCCCAGCACTAAAAACTTGAATAAAACAATTTTTTATTGCATCTATCTCATACCGAGTTAGTCTCATTTTACAACTTCCTATATCTAATTTATTTAATAGCCAACCATCGAATAATCAAACATCCTGAGTAATACTATATTTTACCATAGCTGTTTACATACTGCAGCACTCATGCTGTAGATCTGTAACACTTTTGCTCTCTGGATCAAAGCTAATCCCGATTAAATGAATTGGCTTATTATTGACTTGGTATTTCTCTGGATAGCCTTTTGCTTTAATCTGTTCAATCGCTTCTGCGGCTGTGCCATAATTGCTATCGAAAAACAATAAAATGTCAAATGGATTATAAACTTTTTGCTCTTCTCTACCAGCAATCTTTATGTAACCACTCTTATCATTTCATAGAGTGATATTTTACCCTGTTAGATGGGGAAATTTTCGCTTAGCAATAACGGGGCTGATACAATACTAATTACTAACTTCCCTTGGTATTGTACAAATAAATTGTTCTTTATCAGTGTCATTATAAAAGCTAATATCTTCATTAATCAAGAGAGCTCTTCTAATCCCGCTACCATATCCACTATAAGGTAAAATAGTTTTACAGATTGAATTTAAAATCGGATTACGATGAATAGAAATCCCACTTTTAATTTTTTCCACCGTTAGTGAATTAGTTAACTTGCCTGGGCTAATTATTTCTACTCGATTCTGAAAAATAAATAATTTAATCGAAGATTGAATATAATAATCTCGATGCACTAATGCATTCACAATCAATTCAATTAATATTCGTTCATCAATTTCTAGTGTTGCGTAACTATTAAAATTTTCACTAGTCTGTAGATTCTTTAAATTACTTTTGAAAAAATCCAAACTATTATTAAACATCGTCAGCAAATTACCATCAACAACTCTTTTTGAAATAAATCTATCCACTGCAACATCGTTACCATCAAAATAACAGCAATCAATGTAAAATGATTTATTAAATTTTTGTGGTCGTATTCCAAAAATTAAATTCCCCGCCAGAGTTAATTGCTTATTGTTTAATAAATCTAAGTTTTCGAGCACCTGTGCCAAAGCTAAATTGCCTAATTTGACGGCATCAAAAACAGCAACATTATCTTTTTCTAAAAATTTATAAAATAATGCAGTATCTAAATCAGTGATATCTGTACCATAAACGCTTTCTTCATCTGCGTATAATCTTTTTGATTCAGCAAATAAGCGCCGTAACTCCTCTTGAGATAATTTCTTTTTATCTGCGCCTGACTTAGTTAAGTATTCTCCGCCGCTGGTTGAATAAGGTTTAACGCTTCCTTTAGGTACATAAACAATCACTAATTTACGCTCATTTATTGATCTATTTTCAACCAATGGATAAAATGGTGGCTTTACATTCTCATTTGCCGTATTACCAATAAGTTGCCCCAATTCTTCTATTTGAGCGGTCGATAACCCTTGAATCCTACCATTATCTTCTACACCAAAAACAATAACCCCACCCGCTGCATTCAAAAATGCAACAAACTCTTTGGCTAAGTCCTTTGCTGAAATCGCTTCTCGTTTGAATTGAGTAAAACTATCTTCACCATTATTGATTCTCTCAATTAATTCTAATGTTTTCATAAATTATAATTTCCTTTTTATGAAAATATTCTCACAGCATATATCAAGCACGCGTTTACTTTCAGAATCAAAACCGCACCTAATTAAATCTGCAAAAGCATGGATTAGCAGAGTAAGCGCACTAGCTGCACTTATTGATAACCTTGTGGATTCATGCTCTGCCACCGCCAACTATCTTGACACATCCGAGCTAAATCATATTCACATGACCAACCCAACACTTGTGCCGCTTTAGCTGGATCAGCAAAACATTTAGCCACATCTCCAGCACGCCGTGGTTGAATTTGATAGGGGATATCCTTGCCTGATGCAAGCGCAAAGGCTTTAACTACATCAAGTACTGAATAACCACACCCAGTACCTAAATTAACTGTCAACAACTCATTATGTACAGACAAATACTCCAAAGCCTTGAGATGACCACGCGCCAAATCAACCACATGAATATAATCACGCACGCCAGTACCATCATGAGTTGGATAATCTCCACCAAAAACATTCAAGCATGCCAATTTACCCACCGCAACTTGGGTTATGTAAGGCATAAGATTATTTGGCACGCCATTCGGATCTTCACCAATCAAACCAGATTCATGTGCACCAACGGGGTTAAAATAACGTAGTAACGCAATTGACCAAGAATTATCGGCTTGGTACATATCGCGCAAGATTTGTTCCATCATTAATTTAGTCCAGCCATAGGGATTCGTTGCGGAAAGTGGAAAATCTTCATTAATCGGTGTGCTATGCGGGTCGCCATACACGGTTGCCGAAGAACTAAACACAATAGATTTAACCTGATGCGCTGCCATTACCTTAAATAAAACTAAACTCCCAGCTACATTATTTTCATAATAGCGTGCTGGTTCACGCACCGATTCACCAACCGCCTTTAATGCAGCAAAATGAATTACCGCATCAATTTTATGCTTAACAAACACTTGGCTTAAATTGAGCTCATCCCGCACATCAACTTGATAAAAAATTGGCGCTTTGCCACTAATTTGTTCAATTCGTGCTAACGAGCTCGGTTTAGAATTACAGAAGTTGTCCACGATAACAACTGTATAATTTTGTGCTAATAACTCAACTACCGTATGTGAGCCAATATAGCCCGCACCACCC
>JAUPUP010000109.1 GCA_030917485.1 Pseudomonadota bacterium | reverse complement strand
TGATAAGATTGCTCTTTATGATGAATCCGGCAATATTAAAAGTTATGCCGAAATTTTTGTAATGTCCTATTTGCTACATCTAATGCACCTCTCAATGCAATACCTTTTACCAAATTTACTATTATCACTGTAGTAACTTCATCAATTGGCATTGCACCAATTTTAGGAAATATATCAACCTCAAGACGTCTTCTTATAATATTAACATGTTGCACACTTTTATCAGTTTGCCAATTAGCTAACCATAGTCTTGCCACTTTCTCAAAAGTCCACTCACTTACTTTTTTACGCTCAGCAATAGGATTTTTACCATCATGAAGTAACTTTTTTATTTCCATTTGTTTTTGACGAGCTTCTAATAGTGAAACGATAGGATACTCACCAATACTCATGAGTGCAGCTGTACCATGAAATCGATAACGAATTCTCCAGTATTTCCCTGTATGAGTAATATATAACAAAAGACCACCATTATCAGTGAGTGTTTTTGTTTCGCCTTTTAGCGTCAATTTACTTGATTTTACTTGTATATCGGTTAACATGTGTATATCCAAAATAATTCAATATTTAATATACCCATAAGTATACACACTTTTGTTGGATTATAGTGAATTTCTTTAGATGTGGTTAGACAATTATTATTGGCTAACGCTTGATTTTAGTGGGTTTATTAGACGCCATTAAATTTTATTAGATATTGAATTGGTGGAGGAGGCGGGAATTGAACCCGCGTCCGAAAGTCCTCTACAACGAGTACTACATACTTAGTATAACCCATTAAATTTTCGCCTTGACTACGCCGATTATACAAGCTTAATCTTAGCTAACTACTATCTATCTTGGTACAATCAAGTAGTCAAACTATACCACAGTCTATTTGCACGACACCGTTACTTAACCAATAGACAAACTAAGGCGGCGAACATAGCCTAAGCTATGTTATTTATGCAACAGCCACCCCACCCATAGGATCGTTAGCAGAAGTTGCACCTTTAAATGTGTTTACATTTACTTTTTTTACAATGTTTAACGTGTAACTGAGATCACGGTATGCACTATATTGCTTTGCTACTCCCGTCGAAGCCATGTCACCCCCAAGAGAATTTCAACTCAATGAAGACAAATTATAACATAAATTAACCATAAATGCAAGACCAAATTTGTGTATTCAACGACTATACCTTAATGCCACACAGCATGCATAGAACTCTAAATCTGCCATTCTGCAGTAAACTCATTAAAAGAAATCGCTTCGCTCCGTGAATCAGTGGGGGGCTTCTTCTAGCATGTCGTTAAATTATTTAAATCTGCAATCGATTCACAATCTCACCATTAATTAGGTGTTTGTCTACTATTTCTTTAATATCGCTTTCATCAACGTAGGTATACCACACTCCATCTGGGTACACCACACAAGTTGGACCATCAACACAACGTCCTAGACATCCAGAACTGCTTGCTCTATATTTACCCTCCCCCCACATATCCATGGACTGTAAATACTTTTTAGCTACTAATCTAGCATCATTAATTGCCAAAAAACCACAACCAGTTCCACTGTCCCGCTTATTTGTACAGAAAAAAATGTGTTTTTTATAAAACATTCAAACAATCCCTAAAAATGAAAAGTGTTATTCTATCACAATTTCAAGTGCTAAAACTTATCCTATTTACTCATGATTCGCCCATTTACCCATTATCCATTTACTTGGCTACATTCAGCAGTATTGTTTACCAATACCCATTGAAAACAAGATGAACAGTTTGACCGTTGAATGGGCGAACCCTGTATCCACCAGATAACATTTCTAAACGCATATCTGCATATTTATCATAAGTATAACCACTCAAGATAAGATGTATATTGTATATTCAGCAATTATGCTATAATTCCATAATTCCATGTGCTATTGAGCTCTTTTAATCAATAATGCAGCCGACGAGCTAATAGCTATTCTTAATAAGCTATTAGCTAATAAATGGTATGTCCAATATGTGTTACATGTTCTAGTAATTGTAAATTTTTAAGAAAGTTATATGATGAAAAAATGTCCTTTTACACTATCCAATGGTGCTCCAGTTACTGAAGATCAAAACAGCATAAGCGCAGGTGAGCGTGGCTCATTAACCTTTGACAACTACCATTTATTCGAGAAATTAGCACACTTCAACCGTGAACGTATACCGGAGCGAGTAGTCCATGCTCGCGGCACTGGTGCATATGGCACCTTCACACTAAGCAAGGATTTATCCCAATATACCTTGGCTGAATTCCTAAACGGCACAAAAACCACCACCCGGGTATTCATACGTTTTTCAACTGTCGGTGGAGGGCAAGACTCAAGTGATTATGCCCGTGACCCACGCGGATTTGCGGTAAGATTTTATACTAATCATGGCAATTGGGATATGGTGGGCAATAACACCCCAGTATTTTTTCTGCGCGACCCCATCAAATTTCCAGATTTTATCCATTCGCAAAAAAAAGATCCACAAACCAACATACCCCATCCAGCGCGTATGTACGAATTTTGGGCTAACTCGCCCCAATCCCTACATCAAATGACCATTCTAATGTCAGATCGCGGGATACCAGCCTCATATAGGCATATGGATGGTTTCAGTTCCCATACTCTGAGCTTATATAATTCTCGAGGAGAACGGTTCTGGGTAAAATGGCATTTTAAAACCAACCAAGGCATACAAACATTAACTAATGACGAAGCAGCTAAGCAGCCAAGTTTTGGAGCACAACAAGATTTGGTGAATTCAATTAATAACGGTAAATACCCAAGCTGGAGCGTAAAACTGCAAATCATGACAAATGAACAGGCACAAACTTTTCAGATTAATCCTTTTGATTTAACTAAGGTGTGGCCACATAAAGAAGTACCATTAATTGAAATTGGGCAGCTAGAATTAAACCAGAATGTTGATAATTACTTCATGGAAGTCGAGCAAGCCGCATTTAGCCCCAGTAATTTAGTGCCCGGTATTGGCGCATCTCCAGATAAAATGTTACAAGCTCGATTGCTTGCATATCCTGATGCTCACCGTTATCGAATTGGTGCTAATGCCAACCAATTAGCCGTGAATAGGCCGCTTTGCCCGGTTAATAATTATCAAAGAGATGGCGTAATGGCGCAAAATCATCTAGGAAATGAAACACAGATTAGTGGAGTAAATTTCTATCCAAATGAAGACGAAAACACTCCAAAACCACGACCAGAATATACTGAACCGCCAATGCCACTCTTAAAAGATGCATGGATTAAGGCATATGACACACAAGATGAAGATAACTTTAGCCAAGCTGGTGCACTATTTCGCCTGATGTCTAATGAGCAAAAAAACATTCTCATAACTAATATTGCCGGAGGATTAATGCAAGCAAACATACAAATTCAAAACAAAATGCTTGAACAATTTTACGCAGCAGATAAGGAATACGGCGATATGGTTAAAAAAGCCTTAAGTGTATCTGCAAGTTAGTTCTTAGTGTGTTAGAATTATGCCTTTCGCCTTATATGGTATCTTATATGGTAGAACATGTTAATTAGTTAACCCGACTACCATTCCCTCAGCACAGTTTTTGAAAGAATTAATTTAATGAGAAATTTACGTAATATTGCTATTATTGCCCACGTTGACCACGGTAAAACTACTATGGTTGATAAACTACTGCAACAAGTAGGAACATTTTCTGCGCATCAACAAGTAGTTGAGCGGGTTATGGATAGTAATGATCTAGAAAAAGAGCGCGGAATTACCATTCTAGCTAAAAATGTATCTTTAAACTATAAAGGTACTCGTATTAATATAGTTGATACCCCTGGACATGCTGATTTTGGTGGAGAAGTAGAACGTGTACTAGGTATGGTTGATGGGGTTCTGCTACTGGTTGATGCAGTAGAAGGACCAATGCCACAAACCAGGTTTGTAACCCGAAAAGCTCTAGCGCTTGGTTTAAAGCCGATTGTAGTAATCAATAAAATTGACCGACCTGGATCACGCTGTGACTGGGTTATTGATAAAACTTTTGATTTATTTGATAAGCTTGGAGCAACTGAGGAACAATTGGATTTTCCTGTGGTATTTGCGTCTGCATTAAACGGTTTTGCCACCATGGATCAAAATCATATAACCACCAATATGGAAGCCTTATTTGATACAATCCTCAAACATGTGCCAGCTCCCGACACCAATGAAGACGGCTCATTACAACTCCAAATCTCAGCTCTTGATTATTCAAGTTTTGTAGGTAGAATTGGTATAGGCCGCATTCGTCAAGGCAAATTAAAACCAAACTCGCAAATAATAGTTGCAACCGGCATTGACGGCGAAAAGAAAACCGCTAAAATTAACCAAGTACAATTATTCGAAGGGTTGGAGCGGGTTAATGTAGCTGAAGCTGTTGCGGGAGATATTGTCCTAATTAATGGAATTGAGGAATTAAAAATTGGTCAGACCATTTGCGACGTAAATAATCCAGAACCGTTGCCAATGCTTAAAATTGATGAACCGACCTTGAGTATGAATTTTCAGGTAAATACGTCGCCTCTTGCGGGAACTGAAGGCAAATTTGTGACCAGCCGTCAAATTCGCGACCGCCTCAACAAAGAGTTACTTATAAACGTAGCATTGAAGGTGGAAGATACTGCCAATGCAGATGTGTTTTTAGTATCCGGCAGGGGTGAATTACATTTAACTATTTTATTAGAAAATATGCGCCGTGAAGGGTTTGAACTTGCTGTTGCCAAACCGCATGTAGTTACCAAGATAATCAATGGCGAAAAATGTGAACCATATGAACTACTAACTGTGGATATTGAAGAAGAACATCAAGGGGCGGTGATGGAAGAGCTAGGTCGACGACGAGGCGAATTAACTGATATGTCATCCGACAGCAACGGACGCAGCCGCCTAGAATACCGGATTCCAGCTCGTGGCTTAATTGGCTTTCAAGGCGAGTTTTTAACTATTACTCGCGGTACAGGCTTGATGTCACATTTATTCGATGATTACGGACCTATCAAAGCAGATATTCCAGGACGCAGAAACGGAGTATTGATTTCTCAAGAACAAGGGGATGCCGTAGCTTATGCCTTATGGAACTTGGAAGATCGCGGACGTATGTTTGTATCCCCTGGCGAAAAGCTCTATGAAGGAATGCTTATTGGCATTCACAGCCGTGAAAATGATCTAGTAGTCAACCCAATCAAAGGCAAAAAATTAACCAATGTCCGCGCCTCAGGCACTGATGAAGCGGTAAGGCTAACTCCGCCAATTAAACTTACCCTAGAACGGGCTATCGAATTTATTGATGATGATGAATTGGTGGAAATAACTCCAATTAATATTCGCTTACGTAAGCGTTATTTATCAGAACAAGATAGAAAACGCGCCAGTAGATAGCAATAGAAACAAAAGTGCTTTTGGTGCTTATGTAGTAGAGCATAAATTTATGCTCTACTACATAATAAAACAAGAATGTTGAATATTTGTTACGCCATTGTTAGGCACAAATTACTAACTTGGATATTGTAAAACTTGTAACTTGAACTGAGTTAATACTGAAAAACAATGTTCAAAAATATCTGACTGGATGTTTTCGTATCCTACAAAACTGACATCACGAGTAAATGTAATAATTTCTAATGGCAGCCCATTTAGCCCAGGCTCTAAGTGACGAACTAATGTTGTATAATCATGATTAATCTGCGGATTAGATCGCAAATAATTGGTAATATATTCTCTGTATAAGGCAATATTTATAATCTCTTCACCCTTATGTCTGCTTAAATAATCTTTAACCGCGTTAAATTTGCTCAATTCATCTAATAACTGCTGACTACATTTAGCAATGCTGTTTATATCTATATGAATAGCCCGCTTAATTCGTCTTGCTCCAGAATTAACCATGCCCCGCCAATTTTTGACTACCTCAGAAGTGAGCGTATAAGTTGGAATCGTTGCAATTGTATTATCACTATTTTTAACCTTAACCGTATTAATTGAAATATCAAGTACCGCACCATCTACCCCATATTTATCAATACAAATCCTGTCCCCTATATTTACAATATTAGAGGCAGTAATTTGAATACTAGCCACAACCCCAAGCAAAGTATCCTTAAATATCAATATAACCACTGCTGAAATCGCGCCAACTCCAGTTAATATGCTAATCGGTGACATTCCTGCAAAATATGCAATAACCAAAATCACCCAAACTATCCAGACAAATAAAATTATTACTCTTATATAGCTATAGATTGGATATTCATGTGCAAAATCAAATCTATTTTCGTAGTAGGAATTGAATGACCAAATCAAGCGAGTTATCAGTAACGCTAAACAGATAAACATATATAAAAGTGCTGCATAATGAACAAACTGTTCAATCATTGACTCTAATGCATTACTTTTGTAAATAAATTTTGTCCACGATAAAAACATCGCCGAGCTTACTAAATGTGGCAAAACATTCAAAGTTCCGTTATGCGCTATTACGCGTAAAAACACATACCTTTTATTTCTTGCCCATCTACGTACAAACCTCAATACAATCAAGTCTAAAATATAATATAAAGAAAGCGCTAATGCTGCTAAAATTCCCAATACCACAAGAAAAGTAACAATATGTATTTGATACGATTGTATCGTTTCTATTAAAAGCTTAACTAATCCAGGTGTGTATTTTTGCATGTCATACATATAGTTATCCCTCTAATTTTATATAATTTTTTGTTAAGTTTCAGTGGATACTCTACTTATTTAGTTATTTTAGCTTCAAGCTCTTCCCAACGAGATAATTTCTGGTTTAATTCGTTTTCTATATCCACAATCCGACGTTTATAGTCTTCAGCTGCCCTGGGATCAGATTTATATAAAGTTGGATCTAGTAACTTCTGCTGTAAATTAAGCTGTTCAAGCTCTAATTGCTCTAATTGCGTGGGTAGACTCTCCAATTCAAGCTTTTCTTTATAAGATAGCTTATTCTGGAGTTTATTCTGACGTGATACGTTCTCAGGCTCTGGCATAACACTATTGCTATTATCAATATTATTTTTATTAGCACTGCTATTTTTAGCGTCATTATTTTTACTGCTATTGCTAAGCTTATTATTAATTGTCGTCAGTCTAGTTTGCTGATAATCCAACCAATCCGAATAACCACCCGCAATCTCCAACACATTACCATTTCCAGTAAAAACATATGACTGAGTTACGACGTTATCAAGAAAATCTCTATCATGGCTCACCAGAAAAACTGTACCAGTATAATTAATCAATAATTCTTCAAGCAGCTCTAAAGTTTCAATGTCCAAATCATTGGTTGGCTCATCAAGAACTAAAACATTTGCCGGACGAGAAAACAGTCTAGCAAGTAATAATCGGTTACGCTCGCCACCAGATAATGACTTCACTGGTGAGCGAAATCTGGCTGGGGCAAATAAGAACTCCTCCAAATAGGTGGCAATATGTAATTTGCGCCCATTTATTTCAATAAAGTCCTGCCCTTGGCTCACCATATCAGCAAGAGTTGCATCTTCATTTAACTGCTCACGGAATTGATCAAAATATGCCACTTCAATCTTAGTACCTAAGTTAGCCTTACCGCTATCTGGCTTTAAATTACCCAAAATTATTTTAAGTAAGGTTGATTTACCAATACCATTGGGTCCAATCAAACCAATTTTATCACCCCGCAATATAGTTGCGGAAAAATCTTTAAGTATAGTTTTTTCACCGAAATCTAAAGACACTTTAGCCAATTCGGCAATAATTTTTCCGGATAATTTACCATGATCAACCTGAAGATTTACCGAACCAGAGCGTTCACGACGTTGATTGCGTTCAAGGCGTAATTGTTCTAATCGCTTAACCCTTCCTTCATTTCTGGTGCGTCGTGCCTCAATACCTTTTCTTATCCATACTTCTTCTTGAGCTAAAAATTTATCAAATTCACGGTTGGTTTTGTCTTCATCAGATAATTGCCGGGCTTTTATTTCTTGATATCTAGCAAAGCTGCCTGGATATACATTTACTATGCCGCGATCAAGCTCAATAATTTTATTAACTGTTTTATCTAAAAATTTTCTATCATGGGTAATCAATATCACTGTACCATTAAAGTCATTAATTACTTTTTCCAGCCATAGGATTGAATTAATGTCTAAATGGTTGGTTGGTTCATCTAATAGCAAAACATCCGGGTTTATAATTAGAGCTTTAGCGATAGCTACCCTCTTCTTGGAACCGCCAGATAATTCAGAAATTAACTGATGACCATTTAAACCAAGCTCAGACAATACTTTGTCAATTAAATTTTTAGCTGTCCAAGCGTTGGAATGTTCTAATTGATCCTGGAGCACATTCAATTCATCAAGCAAGCTGTCCAATAGCGCTGCATCACAATCTTCACTCAATTTATCAAGTAATGCATAATATTTAGTTAATAAACCCTCTACCTCACCCAATCCAGTAAATACCTCGGCAAATATACTACGTGATGAATCTAGCAGTGGCTCTTGAGACACGCAAACAATTCTAGTGCCTGCAATCATATGAATTTGACCAGAATCAGGAATTATTTCTTTAGCAATTGTTTTTAACAATGATGATTTACCTGAGCCATTCCGACCAATTAGGCCGATTTTATCACCACTTTCAATACCTAAGCTAATGTTATTGAATAGGGTATGGTGTCCCAAGGCCAGACTTATTTTATCTAAAGTAATTAACGCCATATTTTTTAATTTAACCAATCTTTAAGAAAAAATCATAAAATATCAGGTACTATGTTGCTTAGATTCAGTAAAAATATTATTCATACTAAATTGCTCAACTGTGGTAGATAGGCGATGGACAGTTCTACGACTAACATCCTCAAAACTATCGTTAATTGAGTCTGGCAGTTTTATGTATGATTCTAAATTTTTATCGTTACAAGATTGAGAAAGCGGATTTCTTATAGAAGTAGTAATATCAAGTAAAATATCTGCTAAGCCACAACAGTCAAATCTATAATCAACTAAAGCTAAATACTTCAAATAATCATTTTTGCTTAAAGAACATGTATTGATTTTATTATATATTTCTGATTTAAATTCGCGCAATACCTCAATAAATTGTTCTTTTAACTGTTTTTTATCTTTATTGTTAATTGTATCACCCTCAAGTTTAGAATGCAATGCATTCAATATATTGTCTAACATTAACTTGCTATTTCCACCCTTATCGCTTGCTAAATATTCAGCAAAGTGATATTGAATCATTAATAACTCTACTTGCAGTTCAATCAATTCTTTTGGAGTAACGTCTTCTCCATCTTGGTTTTTTAATTTACTTAAATCTATTGCAGCAGTCTTAAATAATTCCATATCAGATTTACCAAAAATTGTCTTTGAATACCTTGTAAGGACCTGCTTGAATTTACCGAAATCAATTACACTGGATTTAACTGATTTTATATCAGATTTATCAGAAGCTGTTCCTGAGCATCTGATAATGATACTTTTTAATTGAATTTCAAGATTATTTTCTGAAATTGAACTACATCGAAATACCCATTGCCCTATTTTGCTAAAGAAAGAATAAAACCCAGGTCTGAATAGATCACTTTCTTCTTCAACATTACCTGTTTTATCAAGTTTCAAACGCTTATTAAATTCACTATATACAGTGCTCTTGAACAAATTTAATTTAACATTGCTAGCACCTATTTTACAGCCATCTGACATTCGTTATTATCTCCAAATTAAATTAATAAAATAACCCGCACAACTAAACCGTAATATAACATACTTTATTAAATAATACCGCTCAGGTTTATATAGAATATTTACTTAACAAATCATTTAACAAAAATTTGTTGATAATTAAACAACAAGTTTTCAATTTGCAATTTATAATTCAATGGATGATTTACCCATTGCATTAAAAAATTAAGTTTATCCTGCAAAAAAAATGCTTTATCAAGATTTAATTTTTCTCTCAATGCTTCAATTGAACTAATATAATCGGTAAAATATATAAGCTCATTAGTTAGCTTATAACTCACTATATCACTCAACCATTTACCTATAAACTCCAAAATAAAGTTATATGGAATAGTTTTACCATCAAATTCAACTGTTAATTCATATATTTTTTCTACATTAGGCGTAGCCAATACATCAATAAACTGTTGCAGATGCTGATTATCAATTGGCGTCTCAAACAAGGGAGAATAATCATAGAATTTTAACCAAAATTGTCCATGCTCTATCTGCTTGTCATTTAAATAATGTTGCGCCATCTCCACATTAGGTACTGATAACCTATATTTATGGCAGCGACTTACTATAGTCGGCAATAACTGCTGTAAATTATCCGTCAGCAGTACAAATATGGCATAGCTAGGAGGTTCTTCCAATATCTTTAATAATGCATTGGCGCTGCTTAAACTCAATAAATTTGTATCTTTTATCAACACTACTTTATAATCGCTAATATGCGTAGATAATGCCAAAAAATCAATAACCGCACGTACCGCGCTTACCGAAATAGTTTTTTCATCTGCAACTGCAGTTAGCAAATAAAAATCCGGATGGGAATCATCTGCAAATAACAAACATGAATTACATTTACCGCAATAAGTATTTGCTGTAGCCGAATTAGGACATAGTACACTAATAATCCAATTTAGGGCTAAGCTATCAACACCAATGCCCTTTGCTCCCTGCAACAAAATCGCCTGGGGCATTCTCCCTCTCAATTGCAGCAAATAGGTATAGTCATCAGACTGCCACGGGTATAACTCATTAATCCTCATATTGTGTAACTCATTATCCTTGGTTATCCTTCAGCTTGTTTTTGTCGAATCAAACAGTCTAAATGTCTAACTAAAATTCGCCGAGAAAACTCAATATCATGGTTTGTTTCAATAATTTTTATCCGATCCGGCTCTTGTTTGGCAATCATTCGATAGGCATTTTGTACTGTAGTAAAAAACTCAACACTTTCACTCTCAATCCGATCTTTATTTCTATTCTTTAATACGCGGCTAATCGCTAAACTCAAAGGTGCATCAAACAAAAAAGTTAAATCAGTCGTCAATTTGGGTTCTAATAAATCAATAATTTTAGCCATTTTATCCTGACCAATATTTCTACCATACCCTTGGTAAGCAACAGAAGCATCAATAAACCTATCTGCAATAACGCATATACCCTGGGCTAAATTTGGCTCAATCACTTTACTAATTAATTCCTGACGCGAAGCAAATAATAAACATAATTCAGTTATGCGATGCATATCTTGAGCGCCATGCAGTAAAATATCCCTAACCTTCTCCCCAAGATCAGTACCACCTGGTTCCCGAGTAAGTATAACTTGAAATCCCCTATCCCGTAGATAAGTAGCAATAAAATCGACATGGGTTGATTTACCAGCGCCGTCAATTCCTTCTACCGAAATAAATAACCCTCTCATTTTAATTTCATTTCCACTAACAATTTCCCTACTCATTTATCAGTTCTCATTTATCAATTCTTCTTTAAATACTTATTAATTGCCGATTTATGCTCACTATAAGTATTAGAAAATTTAGTTTTACCCGCACCAATAGCCACAAAAAATAATAACTCTGGCTTATCCAAAGGCTGACTTGCCGCCAATAATGCCGCATTTGATGGAATGCATATAGGAGTAGGTGGCAGTCCATAACGCAAATACGTATTATATGGAGTATCAATTTGAAAATCCTTACGCGTTACACTTGGTAAATGACGCAGCCCATAAAATACTGATGGATCATCTTGTAGTTTCATTCCTTTACGTAATCGATTATTAAATACTGTTGACACCAATACCATATCTTGATTATTACTAGTTTCTTTCTGAATAAGGCTTGCCATAGTTAATAGTTGATATGGATTAGTATAGCTAGTGCTAGTACTTCTAGTTGTGTAGTAATTTACCAGCTTATTTTGCATTAAACGATAGGCTTGCTGATAAATTTCCAAATCAGTTTGGTTTGGCGCTACAAAATAAGTCGATGGATAAAAAGCACCTTCAAGATTAGCATAACTAATCTTAAGCGCCACTTTAATTTCATCTTGAGAATATTTACTGGTAATATGCTGAATATTTTGCAGGCTGTTAATATAGGATTGCAATTGAGTAAAACTCCAACCATCAATAATGGTTACACTTATTTGATCTGGTTTACCATTGGTAATCCGATGCACTAATGCCCAAATAGAAGCACTATTTTTTAGAAAATATAAACCAGCAGTAACTTTTTTATCTTTACCTAGCAAGCGTAATAACTCACGAAACATAAATTTACTTTGAATAATATCATGCTTTGCCAAATCTTCCGCTATGGCAGGAATACCTTCATCTTTATTCACAATTAGCTGATATGAATTATTAGGGATATGGTACGGATAAAAAACTACATAACCAACAAACGCAGCTCCAAAAATAAATGCCAGCAAAATAAGTTTCGCCAGAAATTTTATCCGATGCTGAAATAAGAGTTTTTGAGGCATCTTATTTTTAGATACTGCGCGCTTAGATAACTTGCGTTTAAACATTAGTCAGCTTTTCATCCATCCCTATACCCTATAGTTGCCAGCAATTAAAAATTAGGGAATAAATCTTTCTACATACCCATTGTAATCGGCAATATACACGACTCCACTTGAATCGGCAACCACAGCACTTGGCATCAATAATACTGACGTTGGTGATGCAGCAGTTGTCGTAGGATCTGACCCATTATTATTGCCCGCAATTACTTGTAATAATCCAGTAGCAGCAGATATTTCCTCAACATAGCCATTATTATCCGCAATATAAACATTGCCAGTTGGATCTATTGCAACGTCATTGGGTGACAATGCTACCGAAGTTGCCGCAACAGGAGTTACGGTTGGAGCATCTCCATCCACCTTACCAGCAATTACCCTCATTTTACCATTAGATTCAAATATTTCTTCAATATAGCCGTTATTGTCGGCAATATAAATATTACCAGTTGCATCCACTGCCATATCATAAGGAGCCATGCTTACCGAAGTAGGCGATTCTAGGCGGGTTGAAGGCGACATCCCTCCAATAGCTCCAGCAATTACCGCCAAATTACCTGAGGACGCATAGATTTCTTCAACATAATTATTGTACGCATCGGCAATATAAATATTGCTCTGTGAATCTATGGCTACTCCATAGGGTAATATCTTAGCCGTAGTAGGCAGTATCTGAACCGTAGCGCTAGGAGTAGCTCCTCCACTTTCAGTTCCGGCAATTACCTTTAATTGACCAGTAGACTTAAATATTTCTTCAATATAACCATTACCATCAGCAATATAAATATTGCCGGCCACGTCCACTTTAACATCGTTAGGCGATAAAGTTACTGAAGTTGGTGAAGCAAAAGCCGTAGTAGGTATAACTCCAGCAGGATTACCCGCAATTACACTCAACAACCCGGTTGTGGCAGATATTTCTTCAACATAACCATTAGCGCCATCGGCAATATAAATATTCCCAGCCAAATCTCTATCTATACCATACGGTAATGTACTAATCGTAGTTGGATCAGCCACTGTTGCAGCATTAGGAGTAGTTCCAGAAAAAGTTCCAGCAATTACTTGTAATAGACCAGTAGAATGCTCAATTTCCTCAACATAACCGTTATAATCAACCACGTAAATATTATCGCTTGCATCTACTGCAACTGATCTTGCTAGTATATTTACCGCAGTGGGAGCTTCGGCCGTGGTGGTTGGAGTAGATCCATTAATATTTCCTGCAATAATCTTCAATTGCCCATCAGTTATCTGCTCAATATAGCCATCATAATCAGCAACATAAAGATTGCTGCTTGAATCTACCGCTATACCATAAGGCAATATTTCTACTGCAGTTGCAGGTGCATAAGTGGTAGTTGGAGATACACCTCCACCAGTGCTACCCGCAATAATTTTTAACTGATTGTTAGTTATTTGCTCAACATAACCATTATAATCAGTAATATAAATATTATTATCTGCATCTACCGCAATTCCACCCGGCGAAACCTGAACCGAAGTTGCTGCAACAAAGGTAGTAGTCGGGGATTCCCCAGAGTTATTCCCAGCAATAACCTTAAATAAACCACTGCTAGCAAATATCTCTTCAACATAACCAGCTTCATCAGTAATATAAATATTATTTTCTGCATCTACTGCCACATTATTTGGTGATATCTTTACAGATGTCGGGGAGGTAAGTGTTGTACTTGGAGTGCTTCCATTTTCATTTCCAGCAATTACCCTTAACAATCCGGTTGAACTATCTATTTCTTCAACATAACCATTGCCGTCAGCAATGTAAAGATTATTATTAGCACCTAAAACTACAGACCTTGGCAGTATTGTTACTGAAGTCGGAGAAGATGGTGTTGTACTAGGGGTTGCCCCATCCGCAGACCCGGCAATTACAGTTATCATACCAGTTGCAGCATCCATTTTTTCAATAAATTTATTAGCCGTATCTGCAATATACTTATTTCCATCAGCATCAACAACAGCTATTCCGCTGGGATATATTTTAGCTGAAGTAGCCGAGATTGGAGTTGCAGACGGCGTTACTCCTTGGTTAACCCCTGCGATTACTGCAATGCTAGCCCCAGAAGCAGTAGTATCTGTTGATGGGGTAGTACCATTATTACATCCAAATAAAAATAAACCCAGCCCTGAAAGTGCCGTAATTCCTAAAATGGATTTTATGTAGCCTTGATTCTTCATATATAAATCATCCTTATAAACTAATTGGCCTTTATCTTCACAAGTAAACTGATTACAAACGGTGTAATTTAATTTACCATACTAATTGCGCATGATTGATAAACTGCGTTTACCTGTACATTGTAGGAGTGCCCAGCCTTAAACACATAATTAGTTCCAGCAGGACAAGGAAACTGAGCGTTCGGACTATATATATTAGTACTGTTGCTTGGGTAACCATTTATTATTATTTGAGATGCAGTAAATGAAGGTTGACCTGCACTAAATAAATTATCCAAATTATTACTATCTATTACTCCAGGGGTGGCTGGATTTTGAGAAGAAGGTTTTGTCCCCCACAGCTGATATAATCGTGGAGAGATAGGTTGATTCCATAGAGTACCAAAAACCCAGTACTGGCCACTAACTACAAGAGTAGCAGATGCATAGGCATTAGGATTAGCCTGATTTGGTGCAGAATTAGTTATCTGTAAAATAAAATATGGCAGTGGCGGTAGTGGTGTTGCGCCAAATATGGTAGAACTAAACCCCCCTGCTGTTGCATAATTATCATTCCAACCGCTGGGTAAATAGTCATTGTTTAACGACCATTGCATAACTCCATAGATATTACCATAATTAGTAGTATCACTTTCCATTGCAGTTATCTGACTAGATAACTGGCTTAAGATATTCGATTGATTATACGATGTAGAACCAGTTGAGGCATAAATGTTATTTAAGGTACCACTAGCACCACCATTAGAAACCTCACCAATTACTATCCTAGTCCCGCTAGGTATACATAGATTAACTGCGCCAGTACAATTACTTTCCACCGTATAATTTAATGCTTGTGCAACACTTTCAAAAAACTGCACCTGATTTTCAGCATAGCCACCAACTGTCCAGCCTCCAGTATTATAAGTTTGAACCATTATATAATCAACATCTCCGGCAGCAATTGCTGCAGCATACTGATTATTTGCCCCACCCGAAGTAAGCGCCAAGTTAGTTGGGCTAGTTGGCACAACATTACTACCAGGACCACCAGTTGAATATACTTGTGGCGCTGTAGACACTAATAAACCTTTTGCTTTAAAACCGTGGGCTAATGCTGTAATAGTTGCAGCATCAATTGAATTTTCTAAATCCAAATCAACACCAGTAATTCTACCATTAGTCAATTGAGCATTATAAGCCGTAATTTCATTACTAACTATATTAATAATATTGCTGGCGGTTGCAGTATTAATTACGCTAGGAGTGGCATATTGCCCCCCAATACTCAATAAATTAATTGTTCCAGACGACTCATAATTAATAGCTGTCTGCATAGCGCTCAAATAGCTTGGGTTAACTGCAGAACTAGACAGATTGGCAAATGCAAAAATAATTATATTAGATGAAGCATAGCCACTTGCCGTGATTGCACTTAACGAACCTGCAGCATCAAGCTGTAGATAGGAAGCCTTAACTGTATTGAAATTAGAAACCGATACCGATATAGTTGCCACAACTGGCGAATTCGGGTAATTCGATGCAATTATATCTACGTAATAATTACCCTCAGGAGCATTAGCAGCATCCACCTTAACATCTGTTTGATCTGTAGCGCCGGTACTTACATTAGCGTTAGTCAAGGTTACTTTTAGATTGCTATTTTGGTTGGGCGTTTGTTCTTGCCCATCTCGAACCACTGCAACTAAACCAAGATTAGTAGTCGATGTACCTCCATTTACAAATAAACGTGAAAGTCCAGTTTTGCCTGGAACAGCTAATAAACTGGAATTAGATGTAGAAATTTGTGCGCCGTTTGATAAAATTGTAAGCCCATTAGGCAATGTATAATTTACCCCACTCACGGAAGTACTTGAAGATGTAGAAGAAGTGGAAGAAGTGGAACTTCCCCCATTACATCCTGTAAGGATTAAAAAAGATAAAAAAACGGACAACGCTAGAAATACACGATAAAATATTCTCATTCGAAACATCTCTTTCTCTTAACTATAATAGAATTAACAGATTGTTATATAAGAAGAACCCCACAGAATAAACGTGACTAGTTATCAATGCACCCAATTCACCAATGGTGTACACCACTGTAATTAAAAATAAAAATGGCACATCCGGGATTATAACTTATTTTTAATGAGATTTTATAGTAATATTAGGGTTTGTTACATTTAATAAAAATCTGGACATAGGAGCTGTAATAGTATGTGGTAGAATACTGGACATTAACAAAATATTCTTAAATGAAATATTCCTAAATGAATTAACTAGTAATAACTAGTAATTCATAGCCCAAATTTAAAGAAATTAAAATAAAAGTTGAAATAAAGATTAATATAAATGAAACATACAGTTTTGGCACGCAAATGGCGTCCTAAAAAATTTTCTGATTTAGTAGGGCAAGATAATAGCGTTAAAATATTAACTAATATATTAAAAAACCAACGTATTCATCACGCTATTTTGCTGACTGGAACCAGAGGTGTTGGTAAAACCACAATTGCCAGAATCATCGCTAAAGGATTAAACTGCACGGAGCCAGTGGATGGTGAACCATGTACTACATGTGAAAACTGCATTCATATAGACAATGGATCCTTTGTTGACGTGGTAGAAATTGATGCCGCATCTAACACTGGGGTAGATAATATTCGGGAATTAATTGATAATGCCCAATATGCTCCAGGCTGTGGTAAATATAAAGTTTATATCATTGATGAAGTGCATATGCTGTCAAAATCAGCATTTAATGCAATGTTAAAAACTCTTGAAGAACCACCAGCCAATGTAATATTTATACTAGCCACTACCGATTTACAAAAAGTACCGCCAACTATATTATCTCGTTGTTTACAACTTAAACTGCGTAATTTGCTGCCACTAGAAATTCAGAACTATTTAGTTAACATCTTAACTCTAGAATATATACAATTTGAAATAAAGGCATTAGAATTAATCGCTGTTGCAGCCGCTGGTAGTATGCGTGATGCGTTATCAATACTAGATCAAGCAATTGCCTTCAACAATGAAACAATCACCCAACATGATGTAGAAAAAATGCTCGGCATAGGATCTGATGAAGTAATTTACTCTATACTTGAAGCATTATCCAACTTAAATAGTGCGGCATTAATGCAGACTATTAAGCAAATTTATGCTAGCGGCATTGACTTAGAATCGATTTTGATTACCTTACAACAAAAACTATGTGAGCTTAGCATATCTCAATTAACTCCCGCAAATTCGACTGCACCAACTGCAGTTCAGTACAGCTCTAAATATAATAAACACAATCCCAGTAATGATAGTATTGATACAAAAATCAATAAATTTGTCAATCAAATTAGTGTCAATGATGTACATTTATTTTTTGAAATTGCTAATCTTGGGATAGAGCAATTAAAAAGGTCTAGTGATAAATACCCGGTTTTTGTAATGACTCTGCTCCGGATGCTTGCTTTTAATATTGGTACTGATCAACAAAAAATTATAGCTCTTAATCAAAGCAATTTCAAAGTTGAAGACAGCGTTGAAGTTAAAGTTGAAGATGGAGTTGAAACGGTAATTCAATCTAAACTAATAGAAATTGAAACTGCAATTGAATCCCACGAAAAGGTGCAAGACACAACAAACGCAATAGATACTCAAGTTAAACCAACTGATAATTTAATGGAACAGCAATTCGATACAGCATCACCTAACCCAGCATCAACCAATATAGCATCACCTGATACAGCATTAATTGAATTTAACGGTGACTGGTTTAAACTAATCAACCAATTAAAACCAGCCCTAAAAGCATCATATACATTAATAGAAAACGCGCAACTCAAATCTTTTAGCAACTCAACATTTGAATTGATCATTGACAAGCGCTATGAATCGGCATCTAATAGCAGCATAATGGATGAACTTAAGCAAGCTTTTAATAAGCATTTTTCTAAGCCAATTGCTCTAAATATAAGTTTTGCGGATAATATAAATCACACTTTAAAAGAAAAAAATCTGCAAGAAAAAGAAGAAAAACAAAAGGTTGCTGAACAATCCATTGCACAAGACGAATATTTAATCAAAATATTGGAGACGTTTTCTGCTAAAATAGCGCCTGGCAGTATTAAATCAATTTAATCGCCAAAGACTATTTAAATAAAAAAATACTAAATAATATATTTATTACATTAAGGATAAAAATGTTTGATAAAAACCAAATGGCTGGCTTAATGAAAAAAGCTCAAGAAATGCAAGAAAACATGCAAAAAGCCCAAGAAGAAATTGCTGGTATGGAAGTATGCGGTGAATCAGGGGCTGGTATGGTAAAAGTTACAATGAACGGCAAGCATTATGCCAAAAAAATCAGCATAGATTCTAGCCTAATGGATGATAAAGAGATGCTGGAAGATTTGGTCGCTGCAGCAATTAATGATGCAGTGAGCAAAATAGCTGACCAATCTTCTGCAAAAATGGGAAACTTGACTTCAGGTATGGGTCTTAACGGATTAAAGTTACCATTCTAAAAACTAGGCTTTAAATTATATCTTTAAATACGTATTAATTATACTTCGCAAATAAATTTAAAGTCATCTACAAGCTACAATGGCGGGTCTCCTTGCATTATTAGCTGCAAAACCTGGTCAGGTCGGGAACGAAGCAGCCATATGCGGATTTAGTAAGTGCCAAGGGTCAGGCTCGCCACCTATTTTGTAAACTTAAATTTTACCCTCATCTTTAACATCATCAATCAGACGTTTTATTACATACCCTGAAAGCATTAAGCCAAATAAAGGCGGTAGATAACTGATTGTACCGTTAATTGGACGTAATCCACCATTTTGCACTAGTGGCGGTCTTCCATTTTCCTCTGAATAGGCAACAGTTACAACCTTACTAATCCCTCTTTTTCTGAGCTCCAGTTTATTTATTCTGGCAAGACTACAATTTTTAGTTTTACTAATATCGGCTAATTTAACTTTAGTAACATCATA
>JAUPUP010000008.1 GCA_030917485.1 Pseudomonadota bacterium | reverse complement strand
TGGACTGTGTCATATCTTATAAAACGCTCCTCGTGTACTTATATGTACACGTCGTCGCTTTTTATTGCGATATTCCTTGTCCAGAATCGAAATACTTCGAGTATCAAAAAAGTCCAACTTTAGCTGCGCAACTAAACCTGTTACGATCAGTATATATACTCGTTCTAAGATCGGGCAAAGTCGACTACTGAAATACAAGAGGTATAGATAAAATGCAAGAAAACAAAATTATTAAACGCTGCTCATGGTGTGAAGGTCATGATATTTATATAAAATACCACGATGAAGAGTGGGGTGTGCCGGTTCATGACGAAATTAAACATTTTGAATTTTTATTATTAGAAACTATGCAAGCTGGGCTTAGTTGGTTGACTATTTTAAAGCGGCGGGAAAATTATAGAAATGCTTTTGCCAATTTTGATCCCAGAGTAGTTGCAGAGTTTAAAACCGCAGAGATTGAGCAATTAATGCAAAATACAGGAATTATTCGTAATTTACGTAAAATTGAGGCTGCGGTTTCGAATGCTAAACAATTTATTAACATTCAAAATGAGTTTGGTTCTTTTGATAAATTTATTTGGGGCTTTACTCAAGGTAAAACTATTAAAAATAATTGGCAAAGCAGTGATGAGATCAAACCTACAACGTTGCTCTCAGATACAGTTACCAAAGAATTAAAAAAGCGCGGATTTAAATTTGTAGGCTCAACCACTGTATATGCGCACTTACAAGCCATTGGCGTGGTTAATGATCACGTAGTCGATTGTTTTCGTTGCCATAATTAAAACCTATCGTTTTTAATAGTTTAGTCTATTAGTTTGGTTGGTAATATGGGTATATATACCAACTCACAGGTATAGTTGCCACATAAGCATTTGTTTGATCTATTCCGGGTTGATTGTAAATACCAAGGCAATAATTTTGATAAACAGTATTTGCTGTAGTAGTAGATGATCCGGGATATACTAAATCTATCCAGGTTGCGACAGCAGATAAACTTCCTGATGCTGTTCGCTTTACATTCACGAAAGATGCTCCCAGTATGCCGTTATTTTCCCACCCAGCGGCAAGATTATATCCGCCAGCTCCATCGGTAGTAATACCTTGGAAATGAGTTAGGATGCTGCCAGGCTTATTGTTGTAATTATATGTGACCCAGTTAGTCAATGCTCCAGTGCTTGAGTCGTAATCAACAATATAAGCATTAGTGAGTTGAGTGGTTGATTCATCGCTATAACCGCCTGCTATGGTATAGCTAGTGCCGCCGTTCCACCATACACCGTAAGCGCTGGTAAACACAGATCCAAGTTTTACCAGCGTAGTATATGATTCAGTATTAACATTATAAATAAATGCGTTGCCAGCAATTAAATCTGCATCATAATTACCAACTACTATCCCATTCATAATACTGTGTGGGTAGGTATTTTTTACCGTTACTTGTCCTGGAGTTTGCGAAGACGGAAAATTAATTGATTGCCAGGCTGAACTTTCACTTGGAATAGGCCCGTTGTAGAAAAATCCAAAAGCAGTCCCAGTGCCGGATTCTTGAGTAGTGTAAGTGCCAACTAATTGAACATTACCGCTGATGCTGCTGTTATCAGCACTATATACGGTAGTTCCATTAGTAGTCGCGCCAGTTGAGGAAGGGTAATTGTAGATGTAATAAGTGCCGCCTCCTAGTATAGGTCCTTTATATAATGTACCCATATTAGTAGAACCAGATTCGTAATAGCTCCCAGCGATATATACATCACTTGAATTAGCAACTTGACGAATGCCAGAGATTCCGGTTGTGCTGCCAATTCCTGCATTTGGATAATTGATTGTCGTGTATTGAATTTGTTGAGTGCTTGGTGTAGTACTGCCGTTATTACATGAAGACAGCAATAATGCCATTGGCATACATATAAAGTTCATTTTTATGAATAATGCTGGTTTATTTTTTAACATGTTATTAATTCCTCCTAAATTAACTGTGGTTGCGATTATATCACAGCATATGCTAAGTAGTTTTATTTAATATATGAGTGTTGCGTTGAAAGTAAAAACGTTTTTACTTCAACCAATTATGTTGTCAAGCTCTTTTTTAACAAAATTCGACTTAATAGTTGTATTTTCTATATATCAATAGTACAATCACGGTATCATAATTAAATCAAGCAAAGTAAAACAAGGCAAAGAGCCTAAACGTTACAAGTTTAGACTAATTGTACTTAATAGCGAAACAGAATGCAAACTAACTAAAAATTGTACTTAAGGAACTTGGTCAAGCCGAAGCCAAAAGTAAAACCAACCCTAAATTATACCCTGGAGATAGGCGCAAAAACCAAGCTAGATTTAGCTGAATTAGCCAACTCTCGGGTTAGCAATGTAGGGATTTTAGCCATTTAGGGCAGATTGGATGTCAAATAAATGTTACCATTAAATACTACTACTAGAAATACCTATGATTTATCTAGTTCATTTATACATAAGGATAATGAAAATTATATTACTAATACCTGGAGAACAATAACCGCAAAACTTGAAGAGTTTTGTAACAGTATAAATTATTTTACCACTTCTGCATCTAGAAATATTGAGGATATTAAAGATGCGCTTAGCGTAGCATTTGATACTAAAAAAGAAAATATAGAATTTTCTAAACCTAATCTTTTTAAATCAACTAATGTTGATTATTCCGAATATGAAGTTATAATGACCAAAACGGCAGCAAATGGGAATACAGTCAAATATAAATTAATTCTTAAATTAAACGAGAATACTAATAATCATGTGAGTTTGGTTTCACTATCTGATATTACAAATAATGATTCGCTAGGGCTAAACCTGTTTACTACTAATGAACCAAGTAGATCAGAACAACACGTAGCAAGGGATGCAGATACTAATCTAAACAGTAGATTAAATGCACGAACATATTCAAGGGAATCTTCTAACTCAAGGGAATTTTCTAACAAAATTTTAGAAAGCTTAGAAAAGGTTGGCTGTTCTAAAGAACATAAAACAATAATTATGACATGTTATGAAACCAGACAGAACTCTTTGGACTTATCAATTTCTACAATAGAATATGGTACATTAGCTCAAATATTGTCGTTACCAATTATCGATGAATTTTATTTTGTAAAAAATTTTAAAGCTATAGTGGATAGTAGTTTTGATAAACATAATTCGGAAATAAGAGTGCCACTTAATTTTATTCGTCTATCCAATTTGGAAGAAATTAATTTAGTTGATATATGCCAGATTAATTCCTTATGCATTAACCAAGAGACATTTCAGTGGCTAAATAAATTAATAAAACTTAAGTTAAGCTTTACCAGCTTGAAATATTTTTACTTATGTGATAGCTTGAAAAATTTAGAAATACTTGATTTAAGCAATTGCAATCGGTTAATTGAATTTAGCATATCTGATGATGTAAACTTAGCGAATTTGCAAAAACTTGATTTAAGCAGTTGTATCTGGTTAGAGGAATTTAAACTAGGTAAAAACCACAACCTAAATAATCTGCAAGAACTTGATTTAAGCAATTGCAATGAGTTAACTCGATTTAGCATATCTGATGATGTAAACTTAGCGAATTTGCAAAAACTTGATTTAAGCAATTGCAATGAGTTAATTGAATTTAGCATATCTGATGATGTAAACTTAGCAAATTTGCAAAAACTTGATTTAAAAAAGTGCAAGAGGTTAAAAAACATTAACATATATTATAAAGTAAACCTAAATAATCTGCAAGAACTTGATTTAAGCAATTGCAATGAGTTAACTCAATTTAGCATATCTTATGATGTAAACCTAGAGTAACTGGAATCACTTAATTTAAGCAGTTGTCGCAGCTTACAGGAATTTAGCCTAGGTAAAAAACTCAACCTAAATAATCTGCAAGAACTTGA
>JAUPUP010000108.1 GCA_030917485.1 Pseudomonadota bacterium | reverse complement strand
TGAGACTAGCCTTAAAGAGGATATTATAAGAGTTGAGACTAGCCTTAAAGGAGAGATAGCGAAATATGCGGCTGAGAGTAAAGCAGACGTTGTAAGAGTTGAGACTAGCTTAAAGTCTGCTATTTTAGAATTAAAAACAGCAGGTGAGATTTTGGAGTCTCGCATGGACAGACAATTTTTAAAAATAGATCAGCGTTATAATTGGATAATAAGTATAATTGTTGGTACTGGATTTACAATTTTATTTTCTTTGGCTGGAATGATAGCTAAGGGTTTTCATTGGTTTTGATAGAAGATAAATTCATGTTTATCAAATAACAGCACAGCCTTAAATGTGGTTTTCAGTTTTATTAAGGTGTTTCGGTTTAGCTATAAGTATGAAGAATAGTAAATTAGCTATTTTGGTTTTGTTGTTATGTTCAAGCGTTTTACATCTAGCTATTGCTGATGATAACGATAAAATTATTATAACTTGCCCTGCGATCGAAATATGTAGCGCAGGAGATACGCCTAAAAAAGTAAGAAATGCAGCAGAAGACGATTTATTAGCTTATGATTGTTACCGCTATGTTGGTGAGACAGATCTTGCTAAACGAGCTGCAGCTGCCGCAACTAAATGCCAGACAATTTATGGGTCAGACACCGCAACAGTTTTGCCTACGTCTAGGTAGGCAATAAAAAATCCTTAGTCCTTTAGTATATGTTCTAACTTAAGTAACCAATTATTAAAATGCGGGCAATTTTTCCGAATTTTATTGATGTTACAGTGAACTGCAAATGTAGAATGTTTTTTAATATAATTATATTTGGACAGCCTTGCTGATGGAAAGTTAAGATTATTAATGGATTCTGGATTATTATTGTATTTTTTTAATTCATGTTCAATTTGAGTAATATGTCTGGCAATTTTAGGGTCGGTTTTACATAATCCATGGTAATCCGCAAAACATAACGCTTCAAATTCATATGGTTGAATATGCGCAATAAATTTATGTTGTTGCTGGTGTGGCACAATGTCTGCTATTTTTGATGTTAGCTGCTGCTCTAACAAGGTAGATTTTTCTTGAGAGTTAATATTTTTATGCATAATTGTTGTATAGTTATCAAATTTTATTCCATCAGATCTTGCTAAGTCAATAAAGGTGGTTACATAATCATATTTAGGCATTGAATTTTTAATACATTTAAGAAGAGTATCTAGCTTAGTTGTTCCGTTTAGGTTTAAATAATTATAATTAAGCATGCTGCCGTTATCTAAATATGGAATTAACGCATCTTCAATAAATTTTTGTTCGGTATATCCCTCAACGATAAAATAAATATTTATCATTATGGGCGACCTCCAAGTATGTTCATTTCCCATAATTGAGGTAGAGTAAAATCTTCCATCCATACGGCTAATTCTTCTTTATTCAGACGCTTAAATTCGCTAGATTTGCCGTGTTTATCAACTACAATAATATTTTCTAAATTAAAATTAGATAATAGTGTAGGTGATTGAGTGCTTATAATAACTTGACGTTCTTGAGATGCTCGTTTGATTAATCCTGATAAAATATGGATTGCTGATGGGTGCAGCCCCAATTCTGGTTCGTCAATGATAATGGTATGGGGTTGTAATTTTGCTGGCATTAATAATAGCGTGGCTAATGTAATAAATCGTAATGAACCATCAGATAAATAATATGCTTTCCATGGGATATCGACATTGTTTTTATTAAACCATTCTAAACTAATAAAGCTTCCTTCACGGTTCACGAAGTCATGAAAATCAGGTACTACCATGCGTACTGTATCTAGAAGAAGACGGTAATAGTCGGGGTATGTATCGTGAATTAACTTTATGATTGCAGCAACATTTGCTCCATCACTACGTAGGTATAGATTATCATTATCTGCTACGGGTTGTTTTATTGGTGACGTATCGCTAGTGTCATGAAAATGAAAAACCTGAACGTAGTCAAAATTTTCTTGAATAAATCCTTTTAGCCACTGTTCTTCAGACAAGTCGCCCATGTCACCCTCATATTCTATAGGATATAATCCTACAAGATGAGTTTCGTATTCATTATTATATTTATAATATTCAAATTCATCACTACATAAATTACTTGTGTAATAGTCACCACATCTAACTTCTTCATTATCAAAACGGAATATATTTTGAACAGTTGGGAATAATTTAAAAGAATAATGTATTATTTCATCTTCGTTACCAAACCGACCATCATCAGTTAATTGTAGATTAGCAGCTATATATTTTGAGACTTTGCTGCCATAATATAAAAAAGCATCTTGCCCGCCTTTGTCAGCAACATAAGCACGCAAATTTTCTTTGAGCATTTGCTGCAAAAAACTAAAAAAACTAATGAGGTTACTTTTGCCAGCCCCATTTGCGCCAATTAATACATTAAGATTAGTTAAATCCAAGCCAAGTTTTTTTATTGATTTATAATTTTCTAATTCTATATATTTAATAAAATTATTTGAAATTTGTTCTTGTTCTTCGTTTAACATATTAAGTTTTCTAATATATGTTTTAGTAGTAATTTTATTGTATCTAGACAAACCTGATGTACTTTAAACCAAATTAATTCATGATATCATCAGATAAATTTTCTATTCCATTTTCTAAGGATTCTGTAATGGCTGCCGGTTCATTCTTGTTATATCCAATCCGGAATATAAAATTCTGATTAACTCTTGTTTGGTCATTTCTGCTATTTGCTTATACAAAGCAAGCCCTGCACCATTATCTGAAGTAATAGTTTTAAAATGCAATAATGTAGAAGCATATATTGATTTATTTGTAAAAGTTATGCATGTTTGTGCTTTGATTTTTGCTTGGTACTTTTTATTGCTAAATGGGTAATATAACCCACAATAGCAATTACGCAAACATTAAGAGCAATTAGCTTTAACATCTCCATTATCTTTCTCCTTTGATGTAATTTTACCATGATATTGTTCTTCTTTTTGCAAAACTTTACTTACTTTAAATAATACAAAAGAAAAATATTGTAATATAACCCATCCGCAAATAACGACTATGGCTTTGTTTGAACCTTGTAAATCAAATCCTAAATAACCGATACCGCCCAAAGCCCATGATAAGAGGTTAACCCTATCAGACATTAACTTAGCCATATCACTATCAAAATCAATTTTAATAAATTTAATCATATCATTATCATACTTCATGCTAGTTCATTTTTCTAAATCACTTAATAAATCTAACTTTAAAGCAAATTAATTCATGATATCATCGGATAGATTTTCTATTTCATTTTCTAAGGATTCTGTAGTGGATGCAGGTTCATTCTTATTATATCCAATCCGGAATATAAAATTAAAGTAACTGATTATAGCGTAGCCTAGAAAAAATCCATAAATTACTAACTCAGGGTAAACCAATAGCAAGGTTGAGACCAATAAAGTAATCAATAATACCCTAAACCTTCCCTTATGATGGAAATGTATTTCTTTAAAACTATAAAATTTGATATTGCTTACCATAGAGGCTGCCGCATCTAATGTAACAACTATTCCGCATATGGTAAAAAATGTACCATTTAAATTATAGCTGGCGCAGAGATAAATAAAGCCTACAACTAAAGCAGCTGCAGCCGGAGAGGGCATACCGAGAAAATATTTTTTATCTACAATTCCTACCATAGTATTAAACCGAGCTAGGCGCAGCCCGGCACAGGCACAGTAAATAAAAGCAAATAGCCATCCTAACTTGCCAAAGCTATGTAATTTCCAATTAAAAGCTATAACTGCTGGCGCTATGCCAAAGCTAATCATATCTGCCAGGCTGTCTAATTCGGCTCCAAATGGAGATGAGGTGTGTGTAAGCCGCGCTACCCGCCCGTCCATACTATCAAAAATCATAGCAATAAATACCGCAACTCCTGAAATGACAAAATTATTATTAATGGATTGAATTACAGCATAAAATCCACAAAACATTGCGGCTAACGTCAACATGCTGGGAAGTAAGTAAATTGGTGAGACTTTTTTAACTTGATTGTGTATCATGATAATTATCCAAAAAACTTATAATTTTTATCTTTTTAACTATTTATTTTTAATTATTTACTTTAAACTAGTTAACTATTTACTTCTAATTGAGCTAAAACTGTTTCAGTTGCACAGGATTTTTGTCCAATGCTGACTAATACTCTTGCGGTTAGCGGTAAATAAACATCTACTCGTGAACCAAAACGAATAAATCCGTAACGTTGCCCACGCGACAAAATACTTCCTACCCGCACATAACATAAAATACGCCGTGCAATTAGACCAGCTACCTGTACCACAGTTATTAGTTGTCCATTGGCTAAGCGTATAATCATGGCATTTCGCTCGTTTTCAGTTGACGCTTTATCAAAATCAGCATTGATAAATTTACCTGGATAGTATTCTAAACGAGTAACTTCTCCATCTACGGGAGAGCGGTTGGAGTGGACGTTAAATATATTCATAAAAATACTAATTTTTAACGCTCGTATATTTTGATATGGGTCATGAGTTTCTTCTATAGCAATAATTTTGCCGTCTGCAGGGGATAATACAACATTCGGCTGTTGGGGAATAACCCGTTTTGGATCGCGAAAAAATTGGATTATAAATATCGAAATTAAAACAAATGGTAGAGCTACCCACGCATTACTTAAATGATAGATCACTAAAGTGATAACTAAACTAACTGCTATAAATAGCCAGCCTTCACGGGCTAAAATTGGATGGGGATAGTATTTCATATTTGTAATTCTCCTAATTATTTTTTAAGCGTTTAATGTTTAATTGTTAAAATCTGATTTTCTAGTTTAATTTCTAATTCCCAATATTCTGAATAATATCGTCCACAGTGGTATTAATTTTTTGGGTTGAAGTCGATGCTGGGGCTGAGCTGGCAATATCAGCAATTGGATCGCTACTATTAACCGCATTATTATCCTTATTTTCTGGAGCTACCATAGGCACTTCTCCCGACTCGGTATCAGTTCCAACTAAATCAAGTGGTTTAGCTGTAGAGTCAGCATAAACGTACTCATCATTACCTTTCCAGCTTGCATTATGCAATACCGTAATCCCAGTTGGCATGGGCAGAGTAGCCTCAGGAATATTGGATAGAGCGCTGCGCATGAAATTAATCCAAATTGGCAATGCTAGGCTAGCTCCATAAGCGTGAGTGCCCAAGCTTTTGGGTTGATCATAACCAACCCAGGTAATTGCTACTAAATTAGGAGTATATCCATTAAACCATACATCTTTAGCGTCAGTAGTAGTTCCAGTTTTACCAGCGATATCGTTACGCTTTAACTCTTTATAAGCGCGTGCACCAGTACCGTAGCGTACCACATCCTGCATTATACTATTCATGATGAAGGCATTTCTGGGATCAATTACTGGTTGATTGCTGTGAATATCAATGGTGTCTGTTTTAGCCAATAAATTACCACGGCTGTCGCTGATGGTTTTAATTAAATATGGAGAGACAAGATATCCACCATTAGCAAACACAGCAAAAGCTTGTGCCATCTGCATCGGTGTTACTTCACTGGCTCCCAAAGCCATCGTTAAATACGGCTGAAATTGGGACTTATTAAAACCAAATTTAGTTGCATAATCAATAGCAAATTCTGGAGTAATTTTATTGAGAATTTTAACTGTAACTATGTTTCTTGAAAAAGTTAATGCTTGTCTTAAAGTAATTGATCCAAAAAAATTATTGTCATCATTTCTTGGACACCATTCTCCGCCGTTGTCGCCTCCTGAAGCAAAGCAAACTTCATTATCTTCAATTATTGAAGTGGTGGTAAAACCTTTTTCTAAAGCAGCCGAATAAATAAAAGGCTTAAAGCTGGAGCCTGGCTGACGCATAGCCTGGGTTACATGATTATAATTATTTTTGCTAAAATCAAACCCGCCAATCAGAGCCTTAATTGCTCCGTCATTTGGGTTTAGCGCAACTAAGCCGCCTTCAACTATAGGCAATTGAGTGAGCGACCATTTACCATTTACACTTTGAACTCGCACCACTGAACCATAAATAAGCTGTTTATCACCGCCGTTATTTAAATATTTGCGCACAAAATCCAGGTCTTTGCCACGAAACTCTAAGGTATTGCCATTCCTGATTTTTACTTTAAGTATGTTATCTTCTGCACTAACCACAATTGCGGCTTGTAAGTCCCCAAAATCAGTTAAGGAGTCAAATGATGACATGATTACTTGATCAGTTATTTCATCGGCAATCTGTAAGTTTAATTGTTGTTCGCAGCCACGATATCCACGACTATTATCATGCTGCATTAACCCATTTCTTAATGCAGTATATGCAGCCTGCTCCATTTTGCTATCTACGGTGGTATACACTTTATAGCCACTAGTATAAACCTTGTCGCCATACTTGTCATAAAGCATCTGGCGCACCATCTCCGCAATATAACCGCCAGCACTAGTTGCATCTTTGGTTGTGCCACGAGCAATAACTATTGCCTGATTAACCGCTTCATCATATTGTTGCTCAGTTATAAATCCATTTGCTTTCATGCGTCCGAGTACGTATATTTCTCGCTCATGAGAACGTGTCTTATTCACCACCGGGTTATACGCCGATGGGGCTTTAGGCAATCCAGCTAATACCGCATATTCGGCAATGCTTAATTTGTCTAGCGGACGACCAAAGTAAGTTAGGGCAGCCTCAGCAAAACCGTAAGACCTTTGACCTAAATATATTTGATTAATATATAACTCTAAGATTTGATCTTTGGTAAGTGAGTTTTCCATTTTATAAGCTAAAAGAACTTCATTAAATTTTCTGGTATATGTTTTTTGTGAGCTTAAAAAGAAATTACGCGCTAGCTGCATTGTAATAGTGCTGGCGCCTGACTGTTTACGTCCTGATATTAAATTGACTCCGAGCGCACGGACTACACCGATGTAATCAATGCCACCATGTTGATAAAACCGTTCGTCTTCTGCGGCTAAAATTGCGTTAATTAACATTTTAGGTGTATCATTAAAGCTTACAAATATGCGGTGCTCTTCGCCGAATTGTCCAAGCAATACTCCATCGCTAGAATATACCTGCAACGGTAATTTTGGTTGATAATTACCTAATTCATCCATGCTAGGCAGCTTGGGGTAGGTGAGAATAACCATTATTGCTAAAATTCCTGCACCAGCTATTCCAAGCGAAATTAAGCCAATAAATAATTTTAATAAGAAAAAAGACCTTTTTTTCGGTTTTGTGCCTGTCATATTAATAATTCCAAACTGTTGTTTTTAATATACTCTTCGTCTTTGGTTTACTTGCGAAGCTAAAGCTGGACTTTGTCATATTTTATAAATTGCTCCTCATGTACTCGTTTGTACATGGTGGGACTCGTCGGGACGCGTCCCCGTCGCAATTTATCGCAATATTCCTAGTCCAACATTCAAATACTTTGAGTATATTTAATACCTGAAAAACCTATTAATTAGAATTGCTGAGGTTTTTGAGTTTATATCATACTACAATGAATCTAGTTTATATTAACCTATTCAAGTTGTATTAAAGATTAAAGTTTATTCCCATTCTATAGTAGCTGGCGGTTTACCTGAGATATCATATACTACGCGATTAATTCCAGCAACTTCATTGATAATTCGATTTGCCACATGAGTGATAAGACTAAAAGGCAAGTCTGCGACATTGGCAGTCATAAAATCAGTAGTTTCTACAGCACGTAGCGCAATTACATAATCATAGGTACGCCCGTCTCCCATTACGCCGACACTTTTCACGGGTAGAAATACTGCAAATGCTTGAGCAACCTTAGCATAATAGCCGTGATTGCGTAATTCTTCAATAAAAATTGCGTCAGCTTTTTGGAGTAGAGTGATGAATTCTGCTTTAATCGCCCCTAAAATTCGTACTAGCAATCCTGGGCCGGGAAACGGATGACGATAAACCATATCATGCGGCAGTCCTAAGGTTAATCCAAGCTGCCTTACCTCATCTTTAAATAATTCACGCAGTGGTTCAAGTAATTTTAAATGTAATGACTCTGGTAAGCCGCCTACATTGTGATGCGATTTAATTGTGTGAGCTTTATTTGTTCCTGCGGATTCAATTACATCCGGATAAATTGTGCCTTGAGCCAGCCATTTTGCATTATTAATTTTTTTGGCTTCCCGTTGAAATATTTCAATAAATAATCTTCCGGCTATTTTACGTTTTTGTTCTGGATCAGTAACATTTTCCAGAGCTTCATAAAATTCGGTATGAGCATCAATTTTAATAATATTAAGCCCCATATGTTTTTGATAAGTATCCATCACCTGAGTAGCTTCATTAAGGCGAAGTAGTCCGTTATCCACAAAGATACAAATTAAATTATCTTTAATTGCCCGGTCAATTAAGACTGCGGCAACAGTGCTGTCAACACCGCCAGATAAAGCCAAAATCACCTTATCATTACCAACTTTTTGCTTGATTGCTTCCACGGATGTAGCCGCATAATCTGGCATAGTCCAAGTTGGATGGCATTGGCAAATATTAAATATAAAGTTACGGAAAATTTCTAAGCCTTGTTTAGTATGGGTAACTTCAGGGTGAAATTGCAGCGCATAAAATTTACGTGATACATCAGCCATTGCGGCAATAGGGCAATTATTGCTGCTGGCTATGGTTATAAATCCGGGGGGCATACTAATAACTTTATCCCCATGACTCATCCATACTTCCATAAACGGATTTTGATTTTCTTCTCCGTCAACGATGCCATGTAAAAGCTGCGTAGAGTAATTGTAAATTTTAGCATAGCCAAATTCGCGATTGGGTGAATTTTCTACCTGGCCACCTAATTGGCTTGCCATAGTTTGCATGCCGTAACAAATTCCCAGTACTGGAATACCTAGATTAAACACAATGTCTGGAGCCATCAAGCCCTGTGTTTCATATACTGAATTAGGTCCACCAGATAAAATAATCCCACGTGGGGCAAATTGCTCAATCAAATCAGGTGAGATATCACAAGGGTGTATCTCACAATATACATTTAGCTCCCGAATACGCCGAGCAATTAGTTGTGTTACCTGCGATCCAAAGTCCAAAATTAGTATTTTATCCATTTTATTACGGTTAATGTTATCATTAATATTGTTATGCATGAATTAAAGTTCCTTGAGTATTGCCTAATGCAGAGTCGAATAGGCTGTTTGGATTAAATATGTTACACACGTCAATATTTATTTTATGTTGTCTACATAAATCAAAAGCTGCCATATCCATTACTTTAAGATTTTGCTGTATAACATCAGTAAAACTAATTTTTGCATATTTAGTTGCTAAACGGTCGAGCATGGGGTCAGCAGTATAAACCCCATCTACTTTAGTTGCTTTAATTAGTAGATCGGCTTTCATTTCTATAGCACGCAGGGCAGCAGCGCTGTCGGTGGTAAAGTACGGATTGCCGGTGCCGCCAGCAAAAATAATTACATTACCATCTTCTAGCCGTCCCATCATACTATCTCGGTTATAACCTTTTACAATGTTAGTAATGGTAAGCGCTGAATAAATTTTGGATTTTACTCCGGAATTGGTTAAAAAGTCTTTAAAAGCAATTCCATTCATGATGGTTGCCAGCATCCCCATGTAATCTGCATTAGCTGAATGTAATCCAAGGGTTGCAGTGCCGTTTATTCCACGGAATATATTGCCACCGCCAATTACTATACCAAGCTTAACTCCCAATTCAATTAGTTGCTTAATTTGAATAATTATAGAATTAATGGTTGGCTGATCAAAAATTGAGGCATTGTTTTCTTTCCCCATCAAAGCCTCGCCAGATAGCTTGAGGAGAATTCGTGGATATTTTAATTTAGGAGTTTGCTGCATATGCATAATATGATAGATACCTTTAGTAAGTTAATGCGACATCATACTATAATCTAGATGATTATAGTACTAAAATAGTATGGTTAATATGAGCCAGAGATAAACATAAGCGCCAAACTAAATCTGAGTAAGCTATTATAACAAAATATACCGTAGATTTCTATCTTTGAGTTTTTATAGTTTTACAAATTGTTGTGAAAGTAGTCAAACCTGTCACGCAATTATATTTGTAAAGTTGAGCTTACCACGATTCGCATGATAATGATAAAATCTGCTTTTTAGTTGATGCTGGGGCTCGTCAACTACTTTGTTAATTGCTAATTGTCTGATATATTTATCTGGATTAGCAGGTTTTTGAGGATAAAAAAGTGGGCATATTACAACATCAAACAAGCATTGCTACGAGTGTAAATATCAATGCCAATGGTAATAAACAACTTGGTGAGCACGAAAAAGTTCAACTAGCTAAGGATATTCGTGTAGCATTGGGAAAGCTTAAAGATAACTATAATAATACTGAAGCATATTTTAATCTAGAAAAAATGATTAGTAGTGGTTCAGTAAAGGATTTTAATTCTGAAGAGGATAAAAAATTACTGGCGAATTGTTATTTACATCTTGGCAATGCATGTGTATTAACAAATAATACGGGTAAATTAGTTTCATATTATGAACAAGCTTGGAAATATTGCGATGATGTTATAATTGATAATGCAAGCCATGTAATAAAAAATATTATAAATGAAAACGTTGGTGGCAGAAATTCCTTACTATTATTAATTAAAACTGGTATTAAAAAATTAGTAAAGGGGCAACTTAATCCTCATTCAAAGGTGCCATATAATAATTTGTCTATTGAACAACTAATAAAGTTAATAGAGTTATGTGATCCGCTAGTTAAATTGCAAGAAATAGTTGGACATGAAAACAACGAACCTTGCTATGAAAAAGAACTATTAAGTTTAACTGGACTTTGGCATAAATTAAACTAAATTAAGCTGCCATTGTCCCATTATTTATCAACATTTCTAAATCTTGCCTTCGAATTTTAACAAATTCATCATTTACAGCAGATTCGTTAAAATAC
>JAUPUP010000107.1 GCA_030917485.1 Pseudomonadota bacterium | reverse complement strand
CTCCTTTAAGGCTAGTCTCAACTCTTATAATATCCTCTTTAAGGCTAGTCTCAACTCTTATAATATCCTCTTTAAGGCTAGTCTCAACTCTTACAACGTCTGCTTTACTCTCAGCCGCATATTTTGCTATATCTTCTCTAGTTGCAGCATGCAACAACAAGTCAACAAGTTTATCTTGCGTTATTATTACTTGAGCTGGGGCTTGTTCTTTATCATTCATTTTTAACGTACTCCTATCAGGATTATACCCTAATAATCAAACCATTATCTACCATTTACATAAAAAATCATATATTTTTAATTGAGTACACTCTTGGCACAAGTTCTTAACTGACAAGTGCCAAAAATAAAACCCTCTGAATTTATCAGAGGATTTTATGACATTTTATAATATATATCAACAATTAATTGTTATCAATACATTCCATCCATACCGCCCATGCCACCCATTCCGCCACCAGGCATAGCCGGAGAGTCATCTTTAGGCAGATCAGCAATCATGCAATCAGTGGTAAGCATTAAACCTGCAACTGAAGCAGCATATTGCAACGCCGCACGAGTAACTTTAGCTGGGTCTAATACCCCCATCTGAATTAAGTCACCAAACTCACCAGTGCTAGCATTATAGCCGTATGCACCAGTACCGTTTTCAACGTTATTAATCACAACACTTGGCTCATCACCACAGTTAGCAACTATTTGACGTAGCGGAGCCTCAATTGCTTTTAATACAATCTTAATTCCGGCATCTTGATCATGATTAGCGCCTTTTAATGATTTCACTGAAGAACGTGCACGAAGTAGAGCAACTCCCCCACCAGCAACGACACCTTCTTCAACTGCCGCACGCGTAGCATGCAGTGCATCTTCTACACGTGCTTTTTTCTCTTTCATTTCTACTTCTGTAGCTGCCCCAACCTTAATTACGGCAACCCCACCGCCTAGTTTAGCTAAGCGCTCTTGTAGTTTTTCTTTATCATAATCAGAGCTTGCTTCTTCAACTTGTTTTTTGATCTGCTCAACTCGAGATTTAATTGTATTAGCATCTCCAGCGCCATCAATAATAGTTGTATTTTCTTTAGCAATTTCTACACGTTTAGCCTGACCAAGATGAGTCAGCTCAGTTTTTTCTAAAGATAGACCAACTTCTTCAGCAATTACAGTACCACCAGTTAGTATGGCAATATCCTCAAGCATAGCTTTACGACGATCACCAAACCCTGGGGCTTTAACTGCAGCTACCTTAAGAATTCCACGCATATTGTTTACTACTAGCGTAGCTAATGCTTCACCCTCAATATCTTCAGCAATAATCAATAACGGGCGTCCAGCTTTAGCAACCTTCTCCAGTACTGGTAATAAATCACGAATACTAGAGATTTTTTTGTCGCATAATAATATAAACGGATTTTCTAAAATAACCTCTTGTTTCTCAGCATTATTTATGAAGTATGGTGATAAATAACCACGATCAAACTGCATACCTTCAACAACATCCAACTCATTATCCAAGCCACTGCCATCTTCAACAGTAATTACGCCTTCCTTGCCAACTTTTTCCATAGCGGTAGCAATAATATCGCCAATTGCTGTATCGCTATTTGCTGAAATAGAACCAACCTGAGCAATTTCCTTAGTAGTCGTGCATGGTTTAGCAATTTTCTTTAATTCCACAACAAGTGCTTCAACTGCCTTATCAATTCCGCGTTTTAAATCCATTGGGTTCATACCGGCAACAACGTATTTCATTCCCTCTTTAATGATTGCCTGCGCCAAAACAGTTGCCGTAGTAGTACCATCTCCAGCAATATCAGCAGTTTTAGATGCAACTTCTTTAACCATAGCTGCACCAATATTTTGAAATTTAGGCTTTAACTCAATTGCTTTTGCAACAGTCACACCATCTTTAGTAACAGTAGGAGTACCAAAAGATTTTTCTATAACTACGTTACGTCCTTTAGGACCTAATGTGCTTTTAACCGCATCGGCTAAAATATTTACACCGCGCACCATTTCTTCACGTGCTTCAGTTCCAAATTTTACTTCTTTTTCTGCCATTTTTATTTACCCTTTTAAAAATTAACCAACTACAATACCTAAGATATCATCTTCACGCATAACTAAATATTCTTTAGAATCCATCTTGACCGTTTGTCCAGAATATTTGCCAAACATTACTTTGTCGCCAACTTTAACGTTCATGGAGGTTTTGGTTCCGTTTTCTAATATTTTTCCATCACCCACAGCAATAACCACCCCAGTATCTGGTTTTTCAGCAGCACTACCCGGCAACAATATACCAGACGCAGTTTTTTCTTCTGCTTCAACACGCTCAACAATCACTCTATCATGTAAAGGCTTTAAAGATGCCATGTTCAAAACTCCCTAAAATTATAACTAATTAATTTATAAAATCTATCAGGCTATCAGGTTAAAAAGTATTTTCTAACCTTTTATTTTACTCTATGCCCTTGAAATTGATATATACATAACACACTATCAAGTGTGCTTACTCATAACAATCAACATTCAAACACATTGAGTACATGTCCTAAGATGGCTATATGGTAGTGTCTGCTATTATTTCAAGAGCTACAATTAAAAATTTTTACAAATATAGCCAAAAATAAGAGAAAATATATACCTTACACAACCTCGCGGCTGTTCATCGAGATATTTTTACGCAACAATGATTCTATGAACACCCGTGTACTAAACTCCTAATCATCAAAAAGAAACTATTTATATGCAACAACATATCACTATAATTTATGGTAAGCCCGCCTTATCAACATTTAGATTAAACAAAATTCAACAATTATCCTCACCATCTGCTTCAATTAACAATTGTTCGATTAATAATTGTTCAATCAGCAATTGTAATGAGGTGTATTGGCTGCTTAGTCATAATAAACTCAAACAAACGGATATACAAATATTGGAGCAGTTGCTTGAAGGTAATAATATAGAACAAATACCCATAAACAGCCAAAACATCTTAGTATTGCCGCGTTTAGGCACTGTATCGCCATGGTCGTCCAAAGCAACAGAGATTGCAAATAAATGTGGTTTAACTGATGTTATAAGAATTGAAAAATCCTTGTACTACCAGAGCAGTAATAATACACATAATGACAATAACACACATAATAATGCTAGCCTACATACTATTTACAAATTAATCCACGATCGTATGATTGAATCAATAATTGACGATTCCTCTCAAATAAATCAGATTTTTGCTGTACATGCTGACAAAACATATTCTGAAATTGATATTTTAAACTTAGGCAAGCAAGCCCTTATTACCGCCAATTTAGAAATGGGACTTGCTCTATCAGATGAAGAAGTAGATTACTTATTCACTAACTATACTAGCCTCAAAAAAAACATTACTGACGTCGAATTAACCATGTTTGCACAAGCTAACAGTGAGCATTGCCGACATAAAATATTTAACGCTAAGTTCATCATTAATCAAGTTGCTCAAGATAAAACTTTATTTCAAATGATAAAAGATACTTACAATAATGCTCCAAAAAATGTTTTAGTTGCATACAATGATAACTCATCAGTAATTACTGGCAATAATGTCAAGGCTCTATATTCAGAATTTAATACTCATGAATATAAATTTCAGCAGCAGGCATCTCAAATATTAATGAAAGTAGAAACACATAACCACCCCAGCGCAATAGAACCTTTTGCTGGAGCAGCAACTGGCATTGGTGGAGAAATTCGCGATGAAGGTGCAACAGGGTGCGGAAGTAAACCCAAAGTCAGCCTATGCGGGTTTAGTGTTTCTAATCTTAATCTAAACAAATACAGCTCATGCTATGGTAAGCCGGATTATATAAAATCTGCACTTGATATAATGCTCCAAGGACCAATTGGGGCAGCAAGTTTTAATAATGAATTTGGTAGACCAAACCTAGCCGGATACTTTAGGAGTTTTGAGCAAGAGATAAATGGAATTCGTTATGGCTATCATAAACCGATTGTATTAGCTGGCGGTTATGGACAGATTAATGATATGCATGTAAAAAAGAAAGAAGTCACTGACGGTGCGCTAATCATTCAGTTGGGTGGACCTGGGTTTTTAATTGGTTTAGGTGGTGGAGCTGCTTCATCAATGGCTGGAGGCACTAATAAACAAGAATTAGATTTTAATTCAGTACAACGCTCTAACCCAGAAATGCAAAGACGGTGTCAAGAAGTGATTGATCGATGTTGTGCACTAAATGAAAATAATCCTATTTTATCTATACATGACGTTGGGGCTGGCGGTCTAAGTAATGCGCTGCCTGAGTTAGTTCATGGCTCTCAAAAAGGTGGACATTTTGAATTAAGAGCAATTCCAAATTTTGATGCCAGCATGTCACCATTAGAGATATGGTGTAATGAATCCCAAGAGCGTTATGTATTAGCCATTTCATCAAATTCATTAGAGCTATTTTCCACAATTTGTAAACGTGAAAACTGTCCATTTGCGATAGTGGGAACTGCAACAGTAAAAGAACAATTAATTCTAAACGATACAAAATATCAAAACACCCCAATTAATATGGATACTAATATACTGCTTGGCAAACCGCCACGTACCATTAAAAACGTTATATTAAACAATGATCTAATCAATGATCCTGCGCTAATCAATAATACTCAAAGCAATACAAAATTCCAGGATATTGATATTCAGGAAGCGCTGTATAGAGTCATTGCGCACCCAACAGTGGCCAGTAAATCTTTTTTAATTACAATTGGTGATAGAAGTGTAGGCGGAAATACTGTGCGTGATCAAATGATCGGCAAGTGGCAGATCCCAGTAGCCGACTGTGCAATAACTGCCAGCGGATATGGTGAAAAGTCTGGAGAGGTTATGGCTATTGGCGAACGTACATCAATTGCAACACTGAATGCTCCAGCATCTGGCAGAATAGCCATTGCTGAATGTTTGACTAATCTTTGCAGCGCTAAAATAAATGATATTAATGATATTAAACTGTCCGCCAACTGGATGGCTAGCTGCGGAAGTCCAAATCAAGATGGTCTATTATATAAAACAGTTGAGGCGGTAAGCGAACTATGCCAGCACCTAAATATTGCTATCCCAGTAGGCAAAGATTCACTGTCCATGAAAATGAAATGGATGGATGGTAATGTCGCCAAAGAAGTAATTTCTCCGATCTCATTAGTAATTTCTGGATTTACCGCCACGCCAGATGTAACTCTTCATAAGACCCCAGAGTTACAAGCCAACGATAAAAGCTCTATCTTCTTAGTTAGCCTTAACAATAATAATCGTTTGGGCGGAAGTATTCTACAAGAATGTTACGGGCAGATCAGCCAAGCTACCCCTGATGTTGACAGCCATAATCAAATTAAACACTTATTTGAGTTTTTGCAGCATATTCATCCACATATTCTTGCCTATCATGATAGGTCAGACGGTGGGTTAATAACTACCCTTTGTGAAATGATTTTTGCAAGTAGAATAGGTCTTACCATTGACTTAAAATTGATACATGAACTAGACTCAGCAATCAATAACTTCAAAACCAATTTAATAGAATTTCTATTTAATGAAGAAATTGGCGTAGTAATTCAGATTGCTAATGAGCAAATAGACAGCATAACTCAACTAGCAAATAATCATAATATCTGCTTACACAATTTAGGTAAAATTAATTTACAACAGGATAAGTTATCTATATCCAATAATGGGCATATTGTATTACATGAACCAAGAATAAAATTACAAGAAATGTGGAGTCAGGTAAGTTATACTATTCAGAAACTACGTGATAATCCTGAGTGTGCAGAGAGTGAGTTTAAACTCATCCAAAACGATAATACTGGGTTATTTGCTAACCTAACTTTTGATATTGCGCAGATACAGACACCAAGCTTGCATTTAACTAAGCCTAAAGTTGCAATTTTACGTGAACAAGGAGTTAATGGTCATCTAGAAATGGCGGCAAGCTTTATTAAAGCCGGGTTTAGTGCTGTAGATGTCCATCTTAACGATATACTATCAGGGGCAGTCACCCTAGACTCATTTATTGGTATGGCTATCTGTGGTGGTTTTAGCTATGGTGACGTACTTGGAGCTGGGCGTGGTTTTGCCGGAAGTATTTTATTTAATTCTCAGCTTAAAGATGAATTTAGCAAATTTTTCGCTAAATCAGACACTTTTGGTCTAGGTGTATGCAATGGCTGCCAAACTATGGCACATTTATCACAAATCATTCCTGGAGCAGACAACTTTCCTAAATTTACTAAAAATGTGTCAGAACAATTTGAAGCTCGGCTAGTGATGGTTGAAGTAGCCAAGTCTACCTCCATTTTCTTTCAAAATATGGCAGGTTCACAAATCCCAATTGTGGTATCACATGCTGAAGGATATGCTAAATTTGACAACAAAGACCAGCAAAATCAGGCAAATGTAGTCTTAAACTATATTAATAGTTCCGGTAATATAACTGAAGTTTACCCGTATAATCCTAACGGTTCTCCTCAAGGTATAGGCGGAGTATGTAATCAGGATGGACGCTTCACTTTAATAATGCCCCACCCCGAACGAACTTTTAGAACTATGCAAATGTCATGGCATGATAAAAGCTGGAAAGAGATGGGACCATGGTTTAAACTATTCTTAAATGCACGTGATTTTGTGAGTTAAAATTAGTCTAGACAGTGGGGGTACATGATGGAACAACAAACCAAAGAAATATATATTTTTGATTTTGATGGAACATTATTTAAAAAAAATGCTATTGGCACACTGATCAAATTTATGTTTGCATATTACGGTATTGTAAGATTCATATTATGGTACTGTTTATTATGGTTAAAGTCCCCTTATATTATTTTTTTACATAAACATGATTCTACTAAATTTAATCGCTATCTATATAGTTTTTATAAAGGTGTTCGTAGACAAGATTTTGTTAATATCACTAATAAAGTAATTATTCCATATTATAGGGATAATCTTTATCTTGCCGGACTAATGAGATTTAATGATTCTGGGCTAATATTTATTGTATCTGCTGGAATAGATGTATTTCTGTATCCTTTTTTTCATAGACTCGACATATCAGAACAAAATATTTATTGTAATAAATTAGAATTTGATACTAATGAAGTCTGCACTGGACAGATCTCTGGTAGTATTGTAGACTATGAATATAAAGCTGTATGCGTTAATCAAATTAAATCAAATCTAAAATTAAAATTTCCCAATGATAATCTATACTATAACGTGTTCGGAGATAGCAAATGGGATTTGCCTATGTTGAAATTAGCAGATAAAGCAATAGTAGTAAACCCAAGCAAGAAGCTGTCTAAATTAATAATTCAAAACATAAGCAACTATACTTTTGAATTTTTTGACATTTGTCCATTTGGGCATTCTGCTATCGGATATTTTATAAATAAACAAATTTTTTCAAGAGTTTTTGTTAAGCATATTTTTGGCGATAAGATAGTCGCTGATCTCAACAACGGAAGTCCTGGTATAATTTTGTCTAATCATCAAAGCTATCTTGATCATTTTTGTTTATCAAGAATAACAAATAGCGATAATTATTGTTTTTTAGGTAAAATTGAACATTTTCAAGGCGGTCTTAGTAAGTGGTATCATTGCTTAGCCAGATGTATTCCGATTGATAGAAATAGTAAAGAGACTTCTAGACCGTCATTCCAGATAGCAAGTTTGGCTATAAAATTAGGGCTTAATGTGATTTTATACCCAGAAGGAACGCGTACTAGCGACGGTAATTTGCATGAGTTTAGATATGGATTTATAAATATCTTGCGCTATATAGGAAAACCTATGAATATAACTTGTGTAACTATAAACGACACATATAAACTATTGCCAAAAGGTAAGATTTTTTTTAATCCGTTACGTTCAAATGTGAGCGTTACAGTATTTAAACCGTTCATTGCTGATCCAACGACTCACCCAACTGAGATTGTTGCCAAGTGTTATAATATAATTAATTCTGGTTTAGAGGTAAAAAATTAAAGCTATAATTTTATATACAAATGCAGGTGGTGGACATAAATCAGTTGCCAATGCGTTAAAACAAATTTTAGAAACTGCGCCAGGTATTACTGTTACAACTATAAATTTCTATAAAGATGTAATTAATTCTAAATCCGAGGACGGTTACAATTTAATTTTGAGGTTAAACCTTGCTAAATGGTATTGGCGAGTATTTGTCAGACCATTCCGGTTTTATCTATGGTTATTCAATAATTATTTTATAAAAAAAGTTAAAAGCTCCTTAAGGCCTTTATTGCATGATTATGATGTTATTATTTCAGTAATTCCATTTTTTAACAATATTATTAATAATGGATTAAAAAAAGCAAATTATGCCGGTAAGTTTGTTATTTTCCCTACTGATTTTAGTAATCCTTATCCAAATTATTGGTTTGCAAATTGCGATGAATTTATATTAAACACAAAGGAGCTGGTTAGGCAATACCTTAGTAGTGAATACAATAAAATTAATGCTTTTATAATTAATGGACTACCATTAAGAAGTGATTTTTATTCTAACCAAGTTGCTTATAAATTAGAAGTGGCTAAGCCTAGGTTTGGTATGAAAATCCTATTAATGTTTGGAAAAAGTCCAGGTACTCAATACGTATGTACGCTGCTTGATCTTTTATTTAGAAATTTAATAAATAGTCAACTAGTTATTTTATGTGGAGAAAATAAAAAACTCTTTGACTTAATAAACAAATTATATAATAATTCACGCATTAAACCTTATATGTATGTTTCAGATGTAGTTAAACTAATAAATGATTCAAATATTGTAATATCTAAACCTGGGCCAACAACAATATGTGAGGTTGCAGTCAGAGGCAAGTATTTATTAGTGCAAAATGATGCTAGTATTATGAATCATGAAAAATATAATATAAATTATGTTGTCGAAAATAATTTAGGAGATTATTATACAAATCATTATGATTTACTAAATAAGTTGAAAAATTATATGACTCATAACATTAACCATGAATATGTAAATGGATTGAACTCTGTACCTTCTCAGTTGCTGAGTTTCATCACACCGTTAGCCTATAAATGAAGAAAATCTCTATAGTAACAACAGCTTGTGTACCGTGGCTCACTGGCACTTCCATAAACCCGTTATATCGTGCAATTGCACTGAGTGAACTAGGTTTCATCGTCACCTTATATGTTCCTTATGTGAAGAAATCTGACCAACCCAATATTTTCAATCATATTTTTACTGTTTCGGAGCAGAAAAAATATCTGGAAACTCACTTTCTAAAAAAATCTGGAATAAAAGAAGTATGTTTCTATCCAGCTAAATGCCATTTATATGATGGAAAGCCGTCACTCTTTCCAGATATTCGTATAGATAAACTTATGAACCATACGGATATTATTATTCTTGAAGAACCAGAACATCTTTTGTGGCTAAACCCCCTACAAAATTTTAAATCCAAAGCAAATAAAGTAATTGGCATAATTCATACCAACTATTTATCGTATCTCAAATATTCAAATTCTAATTTTCTGGCATGGATAATAAAATATTATTCAAGAATCTTGTTAAGAATGAAGTGCTCAAAAATAATTCATCTGTCACAAGTTACTAAAGAATTATTTCCTAAAGGTGATGTCATCCCACTTAATGGTGTGCGTGACAATTTTTTTATAAGCAATCTCAAACACGACTCATGCGGGATATATACTTGTGCTAAATTAATCTTTGAAAAGGGATACAAAGAGCTCATTGATTTGTTATCTTCTTGTGACTATAATGATGAAATACATTGCTATGGCAAAGGTTATGATAATGAACAAATCACTTTGTATGCAAATAGTAAAAATGTCAACTTAAGGTTCTATGGCGAAGTAGATAACCCAAGCGTTGCCTTTAACAAATATAAAATATTTATTAATACCTCCAGAAGCGAAGTTCTTTGTACTACAACAGCTGAATCAATTGTAATGGGGAAGATTGTGATTATTCCAAAACATCCTTCAAACGAGAGTTTTTATCATTACACTAATGTATTTTTATATAATAACGCGGTTGAATTTAAATCAGCCCTAGATAAAGCAAAGATACTTAATTCACTATCTGGGGAATCTAACTTAGAAGAGCTGCGCTGGATAAATGTAACCAGTAAATATCTGATACCCCTTCTCGGGGTAAAGTGACTCCAATATTTCATTTATAATATCGAAGGTTGTATAAACACTTTGATACATAATATCTTTTATTAAAATCCCCACCATTATTTTTTATAAATTGTACATCTTCAACCACATGATCAGTCGCAATAGTATCTGTATATTACTTTCCAGAAAATCAGTATGTAATATTTGCTATATCAATATTAAATTTTAACTATAAGGATATATGAATTAATTTATCATATTTTTTAATATCATTTATCTTTATGATAAATTTATTGGGTTTTTAGATACAACAGTTTAATAAGCAAAGAAATATCCACATGATCTAAATGCAATTTTATGCATGAAAACACCTATTAAACCGTGAGTTACAACTGCCATTGTATACCTTACAATAAGCTCCTCATATAAATTTAAGTATAACTTTATCATTAAAACAATTTTTAGAAATATTATTAAGGATATATAAAATGACAGGTGCTTTATCACGATCTACTACTACACAAGGTACTAATCGAACGTGTAACAGATTGATTCAATCTAACGAAAGCAATAATCACAACCAAAGGTCTATCTATTTTCGTGCTCAACATAACACAAGTAATAATCAACAGCAATCTAATAATCGTTTTATAGAAAACAATTCCGAAGATCAAGGTGCTTCCACCACTAACTTAACCTCGGCTCAACGTATTACAGCACTTGGAAAAACTATTAAAGAAATAAAGAAAATTGCAAGAATAAATTACCAACCAAGTCCCAACACTTTCCAAGATACTAGCAGTACAAAAACAACCATCTTAAGTGATACAGCAATCCTTAACAGTACTGAAAGTAAACGTCGTAAATTAGACGTAACTCAGCAAGCTCCTGTTGGTGTAAATTCAACTAATCAAATAATTCCGGAAAACCAATATCCTAAATCAGCATCAGAGAATAATGATGTATCTTACACTCTTTCAATCATGAGTCCGGATTTAGAAATATTAACAAATGAAGAAAAACCCAATACTGTGTTAATCAGCAAAAATGATGTACCTTTGGGTAACGCAATACCTAAAGATATATTGACGGATACATCCAAATTAATAGGTGTCCCCACTGTAATTGATGAGCCACATGATATTTATAAAACATGTCTAATTAAGAAAGATAATGGTTCTGTGGTAGAAGCAGAATATGAAATTTTATCAGAAAGTGCATCCGAATTAGAGATATCCTCTGAGATTGAAAATTCAATAAATCCGATATTTCTGAATGATGAAGCTCTTGCAGGAGTAACAGAGAACTCTGGTGTATATAACATTGTGTCAGAAAGTGAATCCGAATTAGATAAAACTATTATAATTGATGAGCCTTTATCAGAAAGTGAATCCGAATTAGATAAAACTATTATAATTGATGAGCCTTTATCAGAAAACGAATCCGAATTAGATAAAACTATTATAATTGATGAGCCTTTATCAGAAAATGAATCCGAATTAGATAAAACTCTTGTAATTGATGAGCCGCTTAATATAGAAGATAATGGTAAATCCAGTTTGTTTAGCAAAGAAGATATGGATATAATCCTAAAAGATTACGACTCTGAAATAGCAAGGCCATATTTGCATTCAGTAAATTTATCAATCAATACCAGATATTTAATTCAAGAAATAAGTTTAGCAGCCATCAATAAAATCAGAACTTATTTTACCAGTAAAGTTAACGAAAATATAATGTTTTTAATGAGTCAGCTTGTCCTGCTAAACAAAAAATTACTGAAATTATCTTTAATCCATAATAATCAAACTAATTCATTGTGCTATAAGAAATATTGTGAAAGTCTTGTCAAGTTTAATGATAGGTGTGAACGTATGGAAAATCATGAAATACCTGGTATAATATCTTCTTTTGTGGAAGAGATTGCCCACATAATTAACTCATTTACTTCACCTCGCACCTCCGAAGTAACAACAGATAACGAACAATCTGAATCCCAATCTTTATTAAATGATAGCAACGGACACAATGTTATTAATGAAAATAATCAAGAGGAAACACATATTTCTAGCATCTCCAAAGTAACAAGAGATGAAGAACAATCCGAATCCCAATTTTTATTAAATGATAGCAACGGACACAATGTTATTAATGAAAATAATCAAGAGGAAACACATATTTCTAGCATCTCCAAAGT
>JAUPUP010000106.1 GCA_030917485.1 Pseudomonadota bacterium | reverse complement strand
TCAAGTGAATTGTTTCAGCAAAGGTGTAATTATTGGTTAAAAAACTAATTAGATATGAAGAAGTAACTATAATTTCTGAAACTATCTGGCAAAGAAGTAAACGTAGAAAAATAAATTTACCATGTAAAATAACTTTAAGATTGGGAATATACCTGGCGCTAAATAGGTCTCCAAAAAAAGTACCTAAAAGAGAACCAAGAGCCACAATCCATGAGATATCAATTAACTTTTGATAAGAGAAAGTTAAGTCAGAATGCATAAAATCTGGGTATTGAAACCCTGAAATAATGACTACAGCTAATATAAATAAAATATGAGCAATAACATTTAGCCAAACAGTTTGCCTCGAATATTCATAACCATAGCATTCACCTATAATCTCAATCAAATACAAATTAAGAGGGAATATCATGCCACTAACGTTTACTGGATAATTAAAAAAATCTATTTGCCGACGTGCAAAAATAAAACAAATTAACTGAACAGTAATAAGCACTGTCAATAAAATTGGATAACATATAAAATAGTTTCTTTTTTCCATTTTTGGGTTAACTCAAAAACTAAAGCAAATTGTTGTGAACAACAATTTTTACAGCAATAGCAAGTGGATTTAAAGTATTAATGTTTTGCATGTGATTGTTTTGTAAATCAGTAACCTGAAATTGATCGTTTTTTAATATAGCGTTTACTTTAATCACCAAATAATTACCATCTATTTTGATAATTCCTATATTGCCCTCATGCAATTTATGAAAGGGTTTAAAAATAAAAATATTATCAGTTAGCATTCCAAATTGTTCAACTAATAAAGATATTGCAAAGGCATTTTCATGTACATGCTCGGTAGATAAAATAGTATCATAATTTTTTACTGAGAGAGAACCATTAAGGAAATCAAGCACTTCACAAACATTTATTAATGGTATATATTGAGGCATATCTGGTGATTTAAGCAAATCAGCCAAAGTAACGCCAAAAAAATCAGCTATTGGGTAAAGGCTTTCAATGTTGGGTTTAGCTCCCTCATTGGTGATGCGCCATAATGAAGTATGCGGCATTCCTATTAATTCTGCAAGTTGAGGAAGTTTTATATTTAATTGAACCATTTTTTTAAAAATGTTTGTTCTAAGATTATCAAGCTCCTCATGAGTTACTATTGCCTCTTTTTGTATCGGAAACATTCTTTTCTCTTTAAACGAATTGACAACATATTGGTTTATACGATACAATCCCTCATTCATTTCATATGTGAAATATTAAGGGTGTATTTACCTATAAAATCTTCAGGGAGTTTTTAAGGATGCTTGTGTGTTGACTTTATATTTTATAACATTTTAAACTCAGGCTAAATTTTAACATATAAAAAATTTAAACTGCAAATAAAGGGTGGTTAAAAATTTATAGTTATTTTTATAAGGAGAGATAATGAGCAATAATTTATTCTGGCAAACCGAATCGGATGGAGTGGTATATGCAACTCCTGAGGGATTTACAACTAGTTATTATATTTATCCACCCAATTATGATGAGGGGTTTTCAACTAATAAGTATGAAATGTGGATTACTAAAGATACTGGTAATAATGATGAAGTGTACCATTTTAATACTTTGGAAGAAGCCAAAGAATATGCCATTGCTCAGTTTAAGTTAGTTATGGAACCTCTCTTGTACATATTGTTTAAAAATTGTTTATCTAATATTGAATACATTCCCAGAACTATAATGAGACATAGAAACCATATATAAAATTTGTGTATGATGCCTAAGTTTATACTTAGGATACAACATGAATAACGTTAGCTACATGCTATCCATTTTTGATATTATAGCAAACCAAACTAATATTATTAGTAACGACACAGCAGATATTAACAGCTTACTGAGTAACTATGGCATAGAACGTATATTAATTATCAATAACCTGTTTATGCCGATGGCTAATAGTGCAGTTATTGATTTAACCTATAGTGCTAACAATAAGACTAAACTGTTTAATTCTGCAATAGCAGAAGGCAGTGTGGTAAAAATTGATGAGGTATTTAATAATAGCTATAAAACGGTATTTGTAGGTTATATTGCTACTGTAGATATTGAACAAGATACACAAAACGGATTAAACATCACGCTTAACTGTCTGTCACTACTTGGGCAGTTATCCGACCAATTAGTTGCTAATGATATTAATGATACTTTAATGCTTGGAGGCGGTGAATTTCCCATTACTGACTTTGTGGCTAATCAGGTAGACTTAGGTAAAATTCTGGTAGCCTTCCAAAACGAATCTCTCATGAGTTATGCACTCAACCATCAAATAATCAATAGCTATGATACTTATGATGGACAAAAGTTAGCTTTCTTAATCCCTCCGGGCAACGATAATCTGAGCAGTAAAACACCAGTGTACTTTTTTGCGTCCACTAATGATAATCGCTTTGATAGTTTACTGCGTACCGTATATGCTTATCAACGGTTAATCTATCAGGATTTAGATGGCATAATTAAAATTGCCATTCCTTCAGTTGCTACAGACTCGTCTGCAGCAGATGCATCTGGCGTGATTGGCAATTTTTATCAATTTAATATTGGTAGGTTTAACGATACCGTCCCTCATGATAGCATTAAATATGATCGCTATCGTATTTCTAAAAATGCTGGCGTAGTGTGTAACCGGGCTTTTGCTTCACTTATTCCAGTTGGTTTCAACCTCATGGATAAAAACGAAAAAAACACTATTAATTATGTATCTAATTTGTCGGGTAATTTGTTTACACGTGGACAGGCATTACTTAAGTCAGGTATTTTTACTATCAGCAAACATGATGTTATAGATTTAAGCGATAACATAGTCAAAGACCCAACCTTACTGCGTTTATTTGAAATTACTCAAGGCAGTAATAGCAATATTGCAGGCTCGCCTGTAGCAACAGATGTATCCGGAGCTAAAAAGAGTGAGCCAGTGGTTGGGCTATATGCCAACCGCTTATTGGCACAGGATGCTTTTTTAGAAACACAGCTAGAAATAGATTTACCCCGCTTATCTTGCTACAATGCAGCTACTCAAATGCTTACTGATATACCATTAGGCTATACAGTAAATGTTGATGATAATGGTAATCTGGGGCTAGAAACTAGTAAATTTTATTGTTATCAGATGTTGCTTGATTATGACATCAATAATGGAACTAAATTAAGTCTTAGGCTGTGTAAGCCATATAGCTTTACTACCTTATGGGCTACTTAAATTGAATAACTATGAATGATTTTAAAAAAGCAATTAACTGGGTAAAAACCAGATCGTGGGTATTAGCGGGGTTTATTAAAAATGCTAGATTTAATAATGATGGCAGCCCAAGCGTTACTGCGGACGTAAATAATGTTACGGTGATCGGTAATAACCGACAAAGTGTAGCTTGCTTATTTCCATATGGATACTTTAGTGTACCAAAAGACGGAGTTAATGCAGTTGTCCTAAATACAGGAGACACGGGCAGTAATCCTTTAGTAATTGGGGTATTAGTTGGCTTTCAAAATTTACCTTATACTCCACAGCCGGGTGAAGGCGGGCTATTTAGTGATAATTGGCTATTAGCCCAACAAAACGACGCTATACGGGCTTATAAAATTGATGCTGCTACTTATAGGGCAACCCTTCCTTGTGGCGAATGGCTGGGCAAATACTTAACTGATATCCTAAATAGGCTAGATGTAATAGAGAAGTATTTAAATACCCATACTCATAGCGGAGTAGAAACCGGAGGTGGTATATCCGGTATTGCTAACCCGATTGAGCCGGATACTAATATTGCTGCCGATAAAACTTCAATCAGTAATGAAGAGTATCTGCTAAATGATAAAGCTAAACCAGTTAAATAAATTTACAGCAATATCAACGAGAGCAGTATGTTTTATAACACCAGTATTTATCTTGACCCAAAAACTCAGGATTATGTAAATTTAAATGGACAAATTGAGAATAAAAATCAGGTGGTAACTGAGATTTATTTAAGGTTGACTATTCCACAAAAGAAGTACATGTATGCCAAAGACTCAACCATCGGCAGTTTACTTTATAAGCTCGAAAATCAGAGGAGCAGCGTTAATAAAACTCAGTTGGCTCAAATTGTAGCAAATAGCTTAAAGCCAATGGTAGAACAAAAAAAGATTGTCATACAAGAGATAAAAATTCCGCGCTTTGTATTGGGTAATGTTTCAATTGAGGTGAATTGCACTGACGTAAGCGGTGAACAAATTCACTTTGTTTTAGATACGGTAATATAATGAAAAAATTAGTCCATTTGCTCCTTATCGCTTGTGTGGTAGTTTTACAAACTTGCGCAATTTCCTTTAGTGGCAAACAAAATATCTCTTATGTAGTACGTAAGCCAGTATTATCTAATAATAAACAAAGCGAGTTTGAATCTATTTCTTTAAAAAAATATCGTAAGGATGATAGTAACTGGTTTGATAACGACGCGATAGCTAGGTATATCATTGAGAGCCATCGATGAAAACCCAGCAGCAATATTACCAGCAATATGTAAACTTTATAAAAGCTCTTAATCCGGTAGCAGTACCGGATGCTCCAGCTACCGACTGGTGGGTTAAGGCTAATGGCATTGGTGGTATAGCAAGCGGCATAGACCAGGATATTTACACGTTCAGACAAAATATCTTTCCTCAATATGCTAGTGGTAATGCTTTGGATAAATTTTTAGCTTCTTATAATTTACAGTCCAGAAGTGCTGGTACTCCCGCTACAGGATACTGTAGTTTAGCTGATGTTCAAACTCAGGATATAACCATCCCGGTAAATACAGAGTTGAGCATTTCTAATAATCAATATTTTGTGCAGCAAACTACTGTGGTGATCGGGGGTAGTTTAGGGCAAATTCCGATACAAAGCTCTAATACCGGAGCTGGGCAGCAATTAGCTAATGGTACAGAATTAACCTTAACTGAGCCAATTGGCAGCATAGATAAATTAGTGGTTATCAGCATGAATGAAGGTGCTGGCAAGGAAAGTGATCCTAATGTCAGGTATAGAATTTTACAAGCTATTCAAAATCCTAAACTTGGTGGTACTAAGCAAGATTACATTACATGGGCAACTTCACAGCCTAATATTACCGCAAGCTACGTAGCAGCTAATATTTTACAAACGGGAATTTTATCAATATTTGTATTATCGGGTACTAATGACCCAGATGTAATTTTAGCTAATCCATATGCTTATAATAGGACTACTACTGATCCGGATATACAAATTGTGCAAAACTATATAGAAACTCAGCGACCGATTAATGATAATGCCCTTGTGTCTACTACCGATACACAAATTTACAGTGAACCCACCATCAATGTTGGGGTGATTTTAATTCAAAATTTAACTTTGGATACCTTATTGCCGGAGTTTAACAATATAACAGTAGCTGATTTAATCCGGCGTGAAGTAAGGCGAGCCTTTATATCTACTCCACTATATGGCACAAAAATTGGCAATAATCGGTATATACGCTTAAGTGACATAGTTAAATCAGTTGATACCGGACTAAGTGCTGATGAGGGTGTATATGCACAAATCTTAGTTGATCGTACAATTGACTATAAAGGCAGCCAAGATAATATTCCAATTAATACTTCGATTCAACAAGATAATAACCTCTTCTTAATTTATGACATTGAATACCAGGCTATCAATGTCTATGTGATGGTGTAACTTATGGCAAAATTACAAATATTTGTTGATAAAACCCCCATCTACAGCAAAAGTACCATAACCTTAAAAGCTGGATTCTTTGCTGATGATTATAGCCTAACTGATGTAACTGCCAATTGTAGCTTTACGGTAAACTTTGGCAGTGACACTGTAACTCAAACTCAAACCAATCAATTTTTTGTTAATGCTCCGGGCGATGTAGGATTTAAGGCGCTTTATACTGTACCAAATCTGCAAGATACTGCAGATTTAGATACCCAATACATAGCAACTACCAGCTTTGTAATTATTGCTGATGCTGCACTACCTAATAAAGATGACCTATATGCCTGTATTAAGCGCGAAGAGCCAGAAGGCGTATACAATCAAGCTGCAGATATAGAAAGTTTTACCTACTTGGATAATCAGGCAGTTGCAGATATTTTTGCAACTCTATATCAAAATTTACAAGTGGAAGCTAACCAGGTATACCCAGAACTAACTACTGACTATAGCGACTGGATAAATACCTTGTTTAGTGAAGTATATATCAACACTGAGCAGGGGGAAATCAATAAAGTATTCCAGTTTTTACGCAATTTGCAAATATTAACCTCCACGAATCCATTTGATATTGCTTGGGCTATCACCAGCTATATTTACTATAGAACCAATTTAACCATCTATGTGTTTATTCAAGAAAACAAGGTAAACTTTGATAAGGCATGGATTTTAGGTACTGACCAGTCAGTGCTTGGAGTTAATACCTATTTACAGCAAAGCCAAACTCAATCTAATTTAGTCATTAACGTGTTTGATATGGAGCAGCAGCTAAACGATCAGTTTAAAATTGAATTAGAAAATTTTGTCAGCAAAATTACTCGCGCCTACTTTGGCTATACTGTTGATTATGTTGACCTCCTCACCGCCATAAATAGGCGATGATTCCTACGCCATGATACAGCAAATCTCTGCATCTGGTTCGGTGGGTTCTTGTTTCATAGACACTGCCCACGAGGTGGTTGCGCAGGTGT
>JAUPUP010000105.1 GCA_030917485.1 Pseudomonadota bacterium | reverse complement strand
TGGACAGATAGTTGGGCTGTTTAAGGCTAATGATCCCATATTATACCGATGAAATCCATCAACGTCTTTACTCGGCGCAATAGCATCAATTATCAAATTGCTGCTTAGGTGTTTAGGTAAGGGTAATTGAACCAGAATCCCGTCAACAGTTACATCCTTATTTAATTGCTCAATCAATTTAAGTAACTTACTTTCATTGGTTGATTCGGGCAATAAAAATTCGGCCGAATGAATACCAACCTTAGCACAAGCATTTTTTTTATTCCTTACATATACTTGCGAAGCTGGATTATCACCTACCAACACCACCGCTAAAGTAGGCTTTCTTTTCCCGGTTATCTGATCTACCTTTAGTTTTATTTCTGCTAAAATAGATTCAGCCAAAATAGCCCCGCTCAAAATTTTTGAATTAATCTGCTTATTAATCTCGTTATGTACTATATTATCTCCCATTTTATTTTCTACTTTACTTCCTATTTTATTCTCGATGGTTGTTGTATCTATACCGTTTACTATGCTATTCATTTTGCTGTTCATTTTATTCCCACCCGTGCAAATTTACGTTTACCAACCTGTATTATATATTCAGTACCTTTATTTAATACCGCCCCCTTATCACTCACCTTATCTCCATTTACTTTAACTCCACCCTGTTCAAGCATCCGTATGCCTTCCGAAGTTGAAGTTACTAAATTAGCCTGCTTTAATACCGACACTAAACTAATACTATTTTCGGCAATAACTAACTCCACCAGTGGCATGTTTTCTGGCGCTTCATTACGCTTAAATCTAGTCTCAAAATCCAACAGAGCATTTTGCGCATCATCATTAGTATGATAACGGCTCACTATTTCTAATGCCAGCATAACCTTAATATCACGCGGATTCATACCATCAGCCATATCTTGTTTTAATTTGTCTATTTCACTACAGCTTTTTAACGATAACAAATCATAATACAACCACATCAATTCATCACTAATACTCATCAATTTACCAAAAATTTCGCTTGGCGCTTCATTAATGCCTATATAATTTCCTAAGGATTTTGACATTTTATTCACGCCATCCAAACCAATCAATAGCGGCATCATTATAACCACCTGTGGCTGCGTCATACCCTCTTCTTTTTGTAATTCACGCCCCATAAGCAAGTTAAATTTTTGATCAGTTCCGCCAAGCTCAATGTCAGACTTCATACATACCGAATCATAACCTTGCAGCAATGGATATAAAAACTCATGGATAGCAATTGGGCGATTATCCGCAAATCTTTTAGAAAAATCGTCCCGCTCCAGCATTCTAGCAACTGTCTGCCGCGCTGCCAGCTTCAACATACCCACAGCGCCCAGCTTATTTAACCATTCTGAATTAAAACAAATCTTGGTCTTTGCCACATCTAAAATTTTAAATACCTGTTTAGTATAGGTTTGGGCATTTTCCTGAATTTGTTCTGGCAACAGTGGCGGGCGTGTAGAATTTTTACCAGTGGGATCACCGATTAAGCCAGTAAAATCGCCAATTAAGAAAGATATTTCATGCCCTAAATCCTGTAATTGACGCATTTTAGTTAATAGTACAGTATGCCCCAGATGTAAATCTGGCGCAGTAGGATCAAACCCAGCCTTAACCCGCAATGGGCGGTTTTGCTCCAATTTATTAATTAATTCATGTTGTGGCAAAATCTCCGCAGCTCCTCTGCAAATAATAGCTAAATCATTCTCAATATTTAACTTTGTTGACTTAATTGGGTTATCTGACTTAATTGGATTAGTTGACTTCAACATTTATTATATCTTTCTTTTTTATTGTCGTTTCTTTGCCGATTTATTTTTTTATTCATTTGTTATTATTTCACTATTCATTTTTTCATCAGTTTTTTCATCCGTTTTTCTTACTTGCCTCTTTATTATTTATTCGTCTGTTTATTATTTATTTCTCTAACTCGAATAAACTGCGGTATGCGCTAAAACTATCCCCGCTGCAACCGACACATTTAAAGATTGAGTATTGCCCAACATGGGAATTGTTACCAAATAATCGCAGTGTTCCCGAACCAATCTACGCATCCCAGATCCCTCGCTGCCCATTACCCAGGCAAGCTTACCACTAAATTTAAACTCAAACAAGTTTATACACCCTTCACCCAATCCAGTTCCAGCAATCCAAAATCCGTTATCTTTTAAATCTTCCATTGCCCGGCTTAAGTTATTTACTGTGATTATAGGAATATTATTAACCGCACCACTTGAAGTTTTAACAACTATAGGACTATCGACGTTGGCTGAATTATTTTTAGGTAATATAACTGCATCAATCCCAAAACAATCGCAGCTGCGGATAATCGCACCTAGATTATGCGGATCAGTTATTCCATCCAATATGAGTACTCTGGCATTATCCTTGTCTTGTATTTGCAGCAAAACGTCTTTTAAGGTATAAGCACCCAAATCAACACGTTTAACCTTAGCCGCCACACCCTGATGTGTTTTAACTTTGGTGAGTTTATTTAATTCCTCAGTCGTAACCATAGATACCGGAATACCTAATTCACGCACCTGGTTCAATAATTGCTGTTGTCTAATATCCTGGCGGTTATCATCAAAATAAACAATTTCTATACTATTAAAGCTCGCACTTGAATTATCCTGCTTTATATCTTTATTTGAATTATTTTTAGGTTTGATATAACTGTTGATGCTGTGAAACCCATATATTAAAACACTCATAACTGCCAATCAATTCCAATTAATTCAAATTAATTTCAATTAATTTATACTAGTAAAATTAGTTAAAATACTTTTAATTGATAAGATCCGTCTGACTTCGGCACACCTAAGATAGTTATAAACTGTAACATATCCTCTCGATTATTTGGATTAATCCGAGCGCTTAGAGTCAAACTGTTCACTGTACCAGAACCATTCACTATAAGTACCGCATTAGGATTTGAATCAACTGCAATCCGCCCTGTATCCATAAATAATTCAACAGCATAACTACCTAAAGGATTTATCAGCGAAATGCCAGAAGATAAATTATCCAAGTTGATTTTAAACTGCCCCGACATAGTTTTACCTATCTGCACATGGTCAGTAGTAAGCTTGATATTACCAGAGATACCCATATCTTTAACAATATCAAATAACTGCTCAACTTGCGTGATTGATAATGAAACATCTACCCGATCAAGATTAATTCCGGACTTATTGATATAAAGATCTGCAATTAATTTATTGCCAGCATTAAACTGAATATCAATGAATTTAGTCAACCCAAGCTTAATTTTCCAATTAAGTAAAATTAACGGCGCTGAAGTATCCAATCTAGCACTAAAAGCAACCAGCAAACCACTGCCACTCCAAAATGTCCCCTGAGTATCATAAAGTTTTAAACGCCCCTGTGACTCTCTACTAATTAAACTCCCTAAAGTCCAGCTTGGTATATTATAAACTAAAGTAAAAATAAAGACTATGCCAAATAATATCCAAATAAAAATCTTACGATTTCCCACTAATATTCGATTCATATTTTATTAATCCACTTCATTTATTATTCCGCTTATTATTCCATTTATTATTCATTTATAATTATCGTTCTTCATCTATCGTTGTTCCGTATACCGCTATTGTTCCACATCACTAAAACTTACACTCAGCGTTACATATCCAGCTTGGGCAGCACGAGTTATTCTAAGTCGATCCGGGAATAAACCATAACTTCTACGCAATTGATCAAGAAATTGAACCGCCAAGTCAAATTTAACATTCTGCTGTTTGACCGTCAAAGTATTGTCCGCAAAAATTACCTCAGCCTCTCCCTGCATAATCTGCTTGGCATCCCCCTTAATTCTATCGCTATTTACACTGCTAAAATCGTTAGGAGTAGTATGCAATAAATCTTTATATTGTTTGGCAATAATCTGAGCATCAATTCTTTGCTCTGCCATTAAGGTGTAATCACTTTTTAGGTTATTTTTAAATCCAACAGCCATGCTAATAATCAGTATAACCAGCATAACCCCGGTTATTGCTGCCACACCAATCAATATCTGCTGATCACGCTGTGTCTGACGATCCCAGTAAGCCTTAACCGGTTCTAAATATGAGAGTAGGTGTTTTAGCTGTGGCTCATATTTATCTTTATATTTAGCTGTGTATTTGCTAAATATTACCATAAAATCCAACTTCATATATACGACACCCTTAATCCTTCTGAGTACTCACAGCTTCATGCCACAGCGCCGGCTTTAGCGTAATAACCCAAGCCGCATCATCCAGCATATTAGACGAATCAGATGAGGCGCCAGCATCATCAATTAGTGCATTATTAGCCCTATCTAAATTTTTTTTCTTTTTCTTACTATAAGCCTTATAGTCTTCAATCTCAGCAATTACCTGCCTAGTTTCAAGAATATCCTTATAACCCACAAATTGACTGGTATCAAAATTACTACCCAAGATAATTTCCATATATCCGCCGTTATACTCAATCTGTTTAATTTCATTAGGCGAAATAGAAGATACTATTTGTAAAAACTTGGTAAACAGTACTACCGCATCCTTATCATCGTATATTCCACGTTGATGCCGCAAGGTTTTTATTTTATCGCTCGCGGTCTGAATTAGCGTGTGATTAATTTCACTTACCTCAACCACACCTTTTAAATTATCTTTTATCTGCCCTTTAAGCCGATATCCATCAATAGTCAGCATTAGAATATCTAATACCCAAAAACTAATTAAAAAAATTGTTAAATATTTTAGCTTTTTTAATAGTCGGCTAATACTTCTTTTGCTAACATTGTCTAATTTAATATTAAAACTGGTACTCTTCTGAATATGAAAATTCCATACCGGAACTCCATACACATATTGACCAGAAACATTAGCACATTCAATACCAAACCGTTTATTTATACGTGCTATACCAGGTTCATATTCTTTGTCTGCATAAAGCAATAATGATTGTGGCTGTTCACTTTGCAGCATCTCTTCTAATAAATCTGGCAGAGGTTTATTGTCGTCTAAGGAATAGTATTCATATTTTGAAATCCTTACAAACCGCTGCCCTTCACTTAAAAATACAGTCCATGCACCATCTTCATATAAAGTAGTAAATGCAAAAGATTGGATAAATCGAATGGGTTTGTTTAAATCATGAATTTGATGCATTAATGCTTCATAAAATACCCGATTAAACACGGCTACATAAGCAACATTATCTTCAACCAATAAAGTAATAGCAGAGACATCATCAATTTCATCAACTAAACTGTCTTCAATTAAACCTAGTACCAATTCCTCAGTCATACGTTTAGCGCTAATTCCAGTTACATCTGCTTTAAAAATGCTGCAGCAAGAAGTGGATAGATAAATTTCAAGGGGAATTTCATCAAATAAGGCTAAATCAGTAAAGTTAGATGAGCCAGTTTCGACATCGCCACCGTCGTCAATTTTAACCCAATTAACCGGGTTTTCTAAATCATTGCTTATGAATAAACGTAAAATTTTCATTCTGGATGCTGCCATAAAACTTTAGGCCATTGACCACCGCGACTGGCACGATATAATAGCGCAACCCACTTAAATTCATAATCGCCCTTATCTACCACCACATGCACGGTAAAATAATTAGAATTGGTGGTGAGGGTCGATGGAGTAATCTTGGTTGTGCCCTGTGAGCTATTCTGCGACAGCATTATACCATTACTAGTCAAAAAATTTGTAATATCTTGCTGCGACTTAAATGGGGTATTTTCTCTAACAGTAGTCATTCTTTGAGCTACCGCAAGCGGGATACCGCTTTTAGCGGCAATCACCTGGGCTGACGCAGTATTTACATTAACTAAAACCGATCCAGTACCAGTTGGCGCAGCACCCTTGGGATTTGAACTTACTCCACTTTCACTCTGGCTTTCATTTTGAATTAAACCATTAATTGGCTGGGGAATTGCAGTTACATACTGGTTTAGTTTATATACCCATTGCGGATTCATTCCCTTGACCAAGATTAATTCAGACAAATCAACCAAAGGTTTACCTGCTGGACGATAAGCTGGATTGCCATTTAGATATCCCTGAGTAATACTCCCTTGATATTGAGGAGCTGCCATATAGTAAGCAATAGCTGGTGCAATCTCCTCCGGAATATTTAAGGTTTTAAGCAGCGCTGAAAATTGAGCCAAAACAGTCAAGTTGACTTGCCCCGCACCAATCAGGTCATTAAGATTAAATTTACCCTGTTCGTCAATAAGATAGCCACTCATAAAGATGTCATCCATTAACTTAGTTCGAGGAATAGGCTGCGCCCAAATATCGGTTAGCGCATCAGTTTTTGAAGTAGTGGCGCTAGTTGCTAAAGCCGCCCGCCCAAAATCAACTGCTACCAGTAAAATGCCGTAACACTGCTCCATTACTTTTTGATTAGTTAATCGACGAATAACCCGATAATTTCTCACTGTAATATTAGTTATAATCGCCATAACAATAAATACAACTACTAAGGCAGTAATTAACGCTGCCCCACGTTTTTTTTGCGGAGGCAATTGCTGGGCTGTAACCGATTTTTTTATTAATTTGCCCATTGACGAGTTATCTCCTCTTTGGATTTCATTTTTATATAAATCCTAAACCCCGGAGGGATAACAACAAAGTTCCCAATATCCAGAGGCCAAGTATCGCGCCATACTTTATCAGGGTATAAAAACTCTACAGTAAATTTGTCGACATTATCCAGTAATAATTCAACCTGAGGTTGATTACCGAGCGCTCGATTCATATACAGCCAAGTAATCATATATAACTTACCATTAAGATAGCGAAATCCAATCCGACGCGGAGGCACTGAACCATATTCAGGGTCACCGATAAACCCTGCAGTAGTAAATTCAATTTGCGCATCAAAATTACCGCTTAATTTATTTTTACCTAAAACCGCTGGAACCAGCATCCCATTTTCATCGCGCACCGCCAATGGAATCGCCTTACTCCATAATGTAGATATTTTATTCACCGCTCGCGCAATTCCGCCCCATTTATCCTGTGCTTGAGTAACCACCTGCTTAGTAGTTACTAGAGAAGAAATAATTCGATATGACATTATAGAAATGATAGCAAAAATAAAAATTGCCACCATCAATTCAATCAGAGTAAATCCCAGCGTTTTACCGCTCGAACTACGTAGCGCTATCCTATTAGATTTTTTTTGCATAGATGGCTTTTTTGCATAGATGGCTTTTTTGCATAGATGATTAGTTTAATATTGGGCAATAAAATTTACGGTTTTAAATAATACATAATTGGGGTGGCTTTTTTCACTAACTGCAATAGTTATTTGTCTAAAGTATTGATTTTGTGTAGCAGCTACAGTAATTTGTTCCACAAAATCTATACCAGCCATAGTTACCTGTTTAGTACTGTTGCCTAAATCCGGAAAAGTTCCCTCCAAATAATATCCGTTATATTCATTATCAGCAACCCAATTAGCAACTTCACGTGTATAACTATCTTGCACATCCAGAATTGCCGAACCAATCGCCTTACTTGCTGAAGCTAGTACAATTGCAAGAATAAGCAGTGCAACTAAACATTCAATTAGGGTAAACCCGCTGCCACTATTCTTATGGCGATTATTATGACCACTATTGCTATTAATACCAGGTGCATCGACTGCTGGAGGATGAATCACAGCAAAACCATGATTATCATAATTGGACACCCTAGTTATTCACCACAAAAACACCGCTCATATCTCCATCAACCCAAGCGTTATGCGCCCCATCACTAACTAAAAATGACATCTGTTCAATATCTCCACTGGGTAAAAAACGAATTTGATCGCTATCTTTTAATTGATGACCATCAACATATACTGCTTTAATGCGCATATTTTCTGGCCAACTCCACACCACCAGCTTTTTCAAATTTAAATCTTGCCAATCCCCATTTTTATATGAATGACAATTAAATCCATCAGCATTGACCTCACATGCAATTACACTATTAGTATAAACCGCCTCATCAGCAATTATTTCTAGCGTACTCGCAATTTTTAATGCGTCTGCCATAAATCCAGAATAATTAACCGATCCTACATTCAATACCACAACAGCAGACATGACAGCAATGATTGTCATTACTATCATTATCTCTATCAAAGTAAAACCACTTTTACTGCTTGGACTATGTACCGCTAGCTTTGTCATTACCCCCAAGTCGCAATCCTCATGTACCGTATGTACATTCCGGTTGCTTTGTTGGGCGAATTCCTCGCTATCATCCACATATTCCAGCAGTAAATTGCTAGATAATAATATGTTTTTACTGCTTGGACTATGTACCGCTAGCTTTGTCATTACCTCCAAATCATAATTCTCATGTAGTGTGGTATGTGTATGTACACACCTCCCCGCATTTCGGTTGCTGTGTTGACCGCACTCGTTACCCATAATATCAAGTACCGCAATCGGCTGCTATTATTGCTATTGCCAATTGCCTATAACTCCAGCGCCAGAATCTCCACCAGCAGTCTGCCCATCTGGACCATAAGAATAAACATCAATCTCACCATGTTTACCTGGGTTTTGATACTGATAAGCTCCACCCCAAGGATCGGTAGGTAATTTATCCAAATAACCACCATCTTTATAATTGTTTGGAATTGGAGCAACCGTAGGCTTTTTAGCTAAAGCCTCCAACCCTTGAGCATTAGTAGGATAACGCATATTATCTAAATTATATAGTTTTAACGCATTCATTATAGAAGCAATATCACTCTTTGCTGCTACCTTTCTAGCATCATCGGCTCTGCCTAATACACGTGGAACCACTAAGGCCGCCATCACCCCAAGAATTACCAATACTACCATAATTTCAATTAAGGTGAAACCGCGCTGCCTAGCTTGTTGTTTATTATTAACTTCGTACATTCTTACACTCCTTACAATATTGCGCAAAATTATAACATACTTAACTGATATAATAGTCAACTAAATGACAACTAAATGCAGACATTTTAACTTCAGCTTAACATAACCTAACAAACATGCATTAAACAAAACATGCATTAAACAAAATTAATCAAAAGCGGTTATGGTAGAATATGGTTATGTGGCTGCCTACCGTATTTTTTTTAGGATATGAGGTAGGATATAACTTAGGATAGAAAGTATTTGATTTAATGGCTAATATTCGTACATATCAAGATACAAAACCAAACATAGACAGTAGTGCCTATGTAGACGAGAGCGCAGTAATAATTGGCAGAGTTACTATTGAAAAAAACGCCTCCGTGTGGTGTAATGTCGTAGCTCGTGGCGATGTGAGTTATATATATATCGGTGAAAACACCAACATACAAGATTTGACTATGCTGCACGTAACTCATTATAATCCAGATCGAAGTGATGAATTTCCACTAGTAATCGGCAATAATGTAACCGTAGGACACAACTGCTGCCTACATGCCTGTACCATTAAAGATAATGTGTTGGTAGGAATGGGTAGTACTATTTTAGATGGCGCAATTATTGAATCAAATGTTTTTATTGGCGCCGGCAGTCTAGTGCCACCCAATAAGACTCTCAAATCTGGTTACTTATATTTAGGCAATCCGCTTAAACAAATTCGCCCTCTGAGTGAAGCAGAAATCAGCCATATTAGTTACTCAGCAGAACATTACGTTAAGTTGATGAAACTACACAAAGAATAAAATGTATAAAATTTAGCTTAATCCAGTTTGGATTATTTATTATTAATTGGCATATATACTGATCGTAATTGGTTTACTTGCGAAGCTAAAGCTGGACTTTTTTAATACTCGAAATATTTCGAGTCGAAGACAAGGAATATCGCAATAAAAAGCGACGGGGACGCGTCCCACCGTGTACAAAGAAGTACACGAGGAGCGTTTATAAGATATGACACAGTCCAGGATTGAAAGACGAAGAGTATATGCTGGCATTAATATCTGAGTAGTAACCACCAAATGGCAATTAAATCATATATTCCGCATATTCCATTTTATCTACAAGATAAATTATTAAAAATTGGAATTGACAGCCTCGCTAAATTATTAAACAGTAATTATTTAATAGTATTTCAACAATTAAAGCAGTTATACCCCAGCCTAAACTATAATACACTATTTGACTTATATTGCCTGGTAAATGGTTTACCTTTGAACAGCCTTAATTATCAACAAAAATTTCAAGTAAAACTAGCATATGCGCATTTACTGCCACATTACACGCCCCTACCACAAATAAGCATTAACAAATATCTACAGCTTGCCCTGAATGAAGCAACAACTACAACTAATAATAATGAAGTGCCAATAGGCGCAGTTATAGTCAAAAACGATCAGGTTATTGCCACTGGCACAAACCAGACAATAAGCTGCTCCGACATTACCCAACATGCAGAAATTGTGGCTATAACTCGTGCTGCAAAAATACTAGGCACGCACCGCCTCAGCGAATGCGATCTATATGTAACTATAGAACCATGTTTAATGTGTGTCGGTGCAATCTTGCACAGCCGAATTCGTCGCCTTATCTTCGGCGCACTAGAACCTAAAACTGGGGCAGTAATCAGTCAATATAGAGCGCTAAATAATATAAACACCAACAAACACACTGAGGCAATCGGTCCTATTGATAATGACTTGTATGCTAAAGCATTACAGCAATTTTTTAGCTACAAACGAATTCCCAATTTATAGTTTATAAACCTCAAGTTATGCAATAGCTTCATCCGCCACTTTCATCTATTCCGGTTCTGTGCCTAATATCAGCGTCGCTCTGACGCTTTAGCCACCACATCCAACTCTCGGGAGATGTTATCGAGCAACATTGTTGCAGCATCATAAATCAACTTAGAGGAATAGCTAATCGCTTCAATCTCCTGCTGTAAATCAATAGACGTGGAGTCAGTCGTACCCGACATATCTGTGGGAACTACATACTGATTAATAACATCACCATTAATAGTAGAGTCGGGTCGCAAATATCGCTGCATACTTTGCCTTATATGATTTTCATCTGTATTCATATTACTGCTCAATCTTGCAGTATTATTTACTAAAGACGCATCATATGAATATCCAACATGGCGTGAATCATTGCTTGACCCTGGTCTTATTTGACTCATAGAGCTTACAGATCTAGGAAGTTGATTGCGATAATCATTATAATCTGATTGAGCTGGGTTTGCGCCGCCATCTACAACGTTACCAGCCGTTTTTACAGTAATTGAATTAGTGTCAGACCCAAAGGCTATGCGATTATCACCTTGATCAGGTAATTCTAAATCAAAAAGAGTAACCCCGGATAGCCTGTGCAACATTCCCCTATTACATAAATTTAAAAATAAATCCCTAGCTTCGCTGGGAAAATCTGTGATAGCAACAGGAGAAAAACCAGCATTCAGACAAGGGGTAAAAAACTGTTCTGCAATCTGATTTAAATCTTTAGTCTCACAATTCCGTAGAGCATAAATAATATATTGTCCACGCGGAGATATGGAGAATCAAATTAAACAGCAAAAGCTGGATTTGTTTGCTAGCAGAGTTAGCTGTCAGAAATTTATTGCCAACCAATTTAGAGTATTGCTATCCGCATATG